>JAKAOD010000153.1 GCA_021823365.1 Actinomycetes bacterium
GGGTCGAGGAGGTTCGAGGGGTCGTTTCTGAGCGAGTGCAAGTGGTCTGCCAGCTGCCGATCGGCGGTGCTCGATGCAGCGCGCTCCACCGGGAAGCGCTGGAGGGGCCAGGTGAGCGGCACCAGGATGATCTGCACGGTGGCCCCGCACAGCGCCCACAGCGCGTTGAGGGCGGCCTGCTCGGTGCTGAACGAGAACTGGGAGTACACGACGAGGCCGATCAAGGCCTGGAGGCCGACGACGGCGGGTGCCTGGCCGAAGAGCACCAAGAATCCGCCGGCGACGCCCCAGATGGCGGTGATGGCGATGTCGGGCCCTTCCACGTGCCCGACGGTCGCCCTGACGAACGCGGAAACGGGGAAGGCCGCGGCCGCGAACGCCATGACCTTCACCCGGCTCCGATAGGTGCCCTGCAGCGACGCCATCCCCACGGGCGGCGCACCGCCGCCGCTGCGCTCGGCGAGCAGGGCCCGGTGTCACCGTCGCCACGGCGGTGGTCCGACCTCGATGCGGGGAAGGGTCGAGTCGACCTGCCCGAACCGGTCGTCCGCCGCCATCCAGGCCCGATGCGCGTCGAGGATCTCGGCGGGCGCCCGGGCGACGAAGTTCCACCACATGAGCAGCTCTTCTTCGAAGGGGACGCCGCCGAGGAGCATCACCCTCGTCGGCTCGTTGGCCGCGAGGTCGATCTCGGAACGGTCGGTGCCCAGGTAGGCGAGATGGCCCGGCTCGACGACCGTTGCGTCCAGGAGGAGGGCGCCGGCGAGGGTGACGAGCGCGTGCTCGAAGTCGCGTCGAAGTGGCACCGTCGTCGTGCCCTTTCGCAGCGAGAGGTCGACGCCGAGGTGCTCGGTGTCGCACCGTGCCGGTGACACGGTGCCGTCGAGGTCGCCGACGAGCACGGTCGCCTCTCCGGTCCCGAACCCGCAGCAGGGAAGCGAGTCGTGGTGCTCGAACGCCGGTGGGCCGTCTCGGGTCGTCGAAGGTTGGGCGATCCACAGCTGCACGCCATGCAGCGTGCCGCGGTAGGTGTCGGTGCCTTCCTCCGAGTGGGCGATGCCGTGGCCGGCGGTCATCAAGTTGAGCTGTCCGGTCCGGATGACCTGCTCGGTGTCGAGCGAGTCACGGTGAAGGGCCTCGCCCTCCAGGAGCCAGGTCAGGGTCTGCAGGCCGATGTGAGGGTGCGGCGCGACGCCCATCCCAGGTGGCCCGCTCACCTGCGCGGGGCCCATGTGATCGACGAAGCACCACGGACCGACCGCGCGCCGACCTCGGCGGGGGAGTGCCCGGCGCACCTCGATGGCACCCACCTGGCTCTGCCGGCTGTCGGTGACCTCGAGATCAGTCACTACGCCGAACCCGGTCGCGCGGGCTCTCCTCGTCGCTTGCAGGCTCGTTTCGATCCGTTGCGATCACGGCGAGGACCTTCTCTGCCGCCGAGGTGATGGCATCGAGCTCAGCGGGGGTGAGCGGGTCGACGAACAGGCGTCGCACCATCGCCACATGATGCGGCGCGGCCGCTTCGATCGCTCGACGACCGGACTCGGTGGTCGCGACGAACGCGCCTCGGCGGTCCTGCCCGCAGAGCTCCTTTCTCACGAGCCCCCGACTCGACATGCGGGCGACCTGGTGGGAGACCCGGCTCTTCTCCCAGCCGAGGTCCTCTACCAGCTCGAACAGCCGGGCGCGGCCGTCAGGGCGGTCGGACACGGCGACGAGCACGAGGTAGTCGGCGTAGGACAGCTCCGAGGTGGCGGCCACGTCGGCAGCCAGCCGGCCGTTCAGGCGCAGCTGCATGAACTGCAGTGCCCGCCACGCGCGCGCTTCTCGCTCGTCGAGCCATCGAACCTCGCCCATGGTCCCACTCTAGGGCAGGGAATAGTTGACTCATCACCTATGTTAGGTGATCTATCTACCATCTGAAAGGAAGCGGCCACATGAGCATGCCGGGTTCTGCCAGCCTGACCGGCACCTACACCATCGACCCCGCCCACAGCCGGATCGGGTTCGTCGCCCGCCACGCCATGGTCACCAAGGTGCGCGGCTCGTTCGACGAGTTCGAGAGCTCCGGCTGCTTCGACGCCGAGAATCCGGGCAACTCGAAGCTCGAGCTTGTGATCAAGGCGGCGAGCATCGACACTCGCAACGCGGACCGTGACGCCCATCTGCGCTCGAACGACTTCTTCGACATGGACACCTACCCCGAGATCACCTTCGTCTCGACGAGGATCGAGCAGACCGGCGATGTCCGTTCCCGCGTGAATGGGGACCTCACGATCAAGGGTGTCACCCTGCCGGTGGCGGCCGACTTCGAGTACACCGGTGCCGCGGTCGACCCCTACGGCAACCAGCGGGTCGGCTTCGAGGGCACGACGAGTGTCAACCCAAGGACTGGGGCGTCAACTGGAACGCATCGCTCGAGGCTGGCGGGGTGCTCGTGAGCGAGAACGTCACCTTGGAGCTCGAGGTCTCCGCCGTCCGCAGTGCGGCCGAGCCCTCCTGAGCCTGGCTCGCTCTCGCGCACGTCACGCGGGAGAAAGCCAGAGCTGCGGTTCCGCAGCCCTAGCGCTGCGGGTCTCCGGCGGCGCAAGCTTTTCCACCCGAGCCGGAGGGGGGTCCTCCCCTCCGGGTTCTCGACATCCGAAGGGGGCCGGCAATGGCCGTCTCAGCTGTATCGCCTGTTCGTCTCAACCATGCCGTGCTGTTCGTCTCCGACCTGGAACGTTCAGTCCGCTTCTATCGCGAGGTGTTCGGCATGGAGGTGATCGCTCGCGAGCCGCGCGCCAACGCCGCGTTCCTGAGGCTGTTGCGCTCGGGGAACCACCATGATCTCGGTCTCTTCGGTGTCGGCACGGCAGGGGGCCCGAAGCGCCGCGGCGCGATCGGCCTGTACCACTTGGCCTGGCAGCTCGACACGATCGACGAGCTGGCCGCGGCCCGCCAGACGTTGCTCGACGCCGGCGCCTATACCGGCGAGTCCAGCCACGGGGCGACCAAGAGCGTCTACGGCGCCGACCCAGACGGCAACGAGTTCGAGCTGATGTGGATGCTGCCGCGCCGGGAGTGGGGCGCCTACGAGCGCTCCGCTCCGATCGACCGCCTCGACTTGGCCGCAGAGGTCGAGCGCTGGAGCGGTGTGGCCACCGCCGGGCAGTTCACACCCGAGCCGGGGACGGCCCGGTCGTGACCCCGTTCACCCTGCCGGTGGCGGCCCGGCACGGCGATCCTGGGCGTGGAGCTCGACGCCGGCGCCAGGCCATCGGGCGCGCCCGCCTCAACCTGGCCCGCCAGCTGCACCCCGACACCCATCCCGACTCCCATCCCGGCGATGCCGAGCGCTCCAAGGAGGTCACCGCGGGACCGTCGGGGACCCGGGCGGTGACTGCTGGACCATGTCGCCACGCGGCGCGAACCTGTGAGGGATTCGGGTCGCCGAGGCGCGGCGGCTCGGGGGAGGCGCGCACGATGCGAGTCACGATCGTCGGAGCGGGCGGCGCGGGTCGGGGGATGGGCACCCGGCTCGACGCCGGAGTCAACGAGATCGACTGGTCGACGATGGAAACGGCGTCGACGCCGGCAGGGACGCCGGCAGCAGGCCGTGGCGTCCCGCGTGGAGGCGGGCGGGATGGCCGCGGTGGGAGCGGGGCCGCTGCGTGGTGCTCGCGTGCTCGAACAGGTTGGCCTGCTCCACATCGGCATCCAGCAGCGACTCGGTACGGGGCGTGCCAGCGCAATGCCGCGTCGATGGGACGCGCCGTGACGGTTGTGCCGGCGTGCTCTCGAGGGGGCAGAACATGCCGGCGGTGACCGTCGACGATCCGCTGGTCCTCCCCAAGATCCCCCCGCCGGCTCCGGGCGCGCTCGAGCCGCCGGTCGTGTCGGTGACGACTGCCCCGCCGGGGGTGGAGGGGGAGGGGTTCCCGGTCTTCCGGGCCTTCGCCGGGGTGGCGCTGTCGGCCATCGACCCGTTCGTGCACATGGACCAGATGGGGGAGGTGGACTACGCCCCCGGGGAACCGAAGGGCACGCCCTGGCATCCCCACCGAGGGTTCGAGACGGTGACCTACATCATCGACGGGGTCTTCGACCACCAGGACTCCAACGGCGGCGGTGGGCGGATCACCAACGGCGACACCCAGTGGATGACCGCCGGGGCGGGGATCTTGCACATCGAGGCGCCCCCCGAGTTCCTCGTCGCCTCCGGGGGCCTCTTCCACGGGATCCAGCTGTGGGTCAACCTGCCAGCTGCAGAGAAGTGGAGCCCGCCGCGCTACCAGGACCTGCGGGCCAGCGCGGCTGCCCTGCTGTCCTCTCGTGACGGGGGCGCCTTGGTGCGGGTCATCGCCGGCGAGGTCGGCGGTCTCCGCGGCCCTGGGGTCACCTACACGCCGATCACCCTCCTGCATGCCACGCTCAGCCCCGGCGCCGAGCTGGTCCTACCGTGGCGGGCCGATTTCAACGCGCTCGTCTACGTGCTCTCCGGGCGCGCGGCGGCAGGCGCCGAGCGCCGGCCCGTCCACGACCACCAGCTCGCGGTGTTCGGCCCCGGCGAGACGATCCGGGTCGGGGCGGACCCCCGCCAAGAGAGCCGGCACCCCGACCTCGAGATCCTCGTCCTCGGCGGCAGGCCGATCCGGGAGCCGGTCGTGCACTACGGCCCCGTCGTCATGAACACCCGGGCCGAGATCGCCCAGGCCCTCCAGGACTACCAGGCGGGCCGGCTCGGGCGGGTCCCGGCTACCGAGGTGCCCCATCGTCAGCCCGGCGACATCGATCTCGGCCACGCAGAGGAGAAGGGAGAGCGACGTGGCTGAAACGTGCGGGCATCTCGACGGCCTGCGACGGGTGGACTTCCCCCCGCCCCGGACCCTGCGAGCGGTGCCTGGTCGAAAGGATCCGCTGGGTCTCACGACCGGCTGCGACGGGGACGGACGCTGATGCCGGCTGCTCACCGGCTGCTCACCGGCTGTCCGCCTCGACGAGGGGGGTTCGGAAGTGTCCGACATCTATGACCTGATCGTCATCGGCGCCGGGATGGCCGGCTTGGCGGCGGCGAGCAAGTGCGCCTCCGCCGGGTGGCGGGTGGCCATCGTCGACGAGCTCCCCTACGGGGGAACGTGCGCGCTCAGGGGCTGCGACCCGAAGAAGATCCTGCGCCGCGGCGCGGAGATCATCGACAGCGCCCGTCTCATGCGCGCCAAGGGCGTCGACGACCAAGGGCTTTCGATCGTCTGGGCCGACCTGATGCGCCACAAACGTGGCTTCACCGATCCGGTGCCGGACAGGATGGAGGCCGGCCTCTTGCGCAACGGCGTCGAGACCCTTCACAAGACGGCCACCTTCGAGACCGGGAGCCGTCTGGTCATCGACGGGCGACCCTACGAGTCGAGCCACTTCTTGGTTGCGACGGGCGCCCATCCCCGGCCGCTGGGCTTCCCCGGAGCGGAGCACCTGATCGACAGCACCGCCTTCTTGGATCTCGAGCAGATGCCCGGCCGGGTCCTGTTCGTCGGCGGAGGGTTCGTGTCGTTCGAGTTCGCCCACATCGCGGCCCGGGCTGGGGTCAGCCCGGTCATCGTCGATCGGAACGTCCGCCCGCTCGAGCGCTTCGATCCCGACCTCGTCGATCTGCTGGTCGCCCGGGGGGCCGAGGTGGGCATCGACGTACGTGCCGAGACGACCGTCAGCTCGGTCGAGCGTGCCGGGTCCGGCTACCGGGTGACCCTCGATGCCGCAGGCTCAGAAGCGGTGATTGAGACCGACCTGGTCGTCCACGGCGCGGGCCGGGTTCCGCAACTGTCGAACCTCGACCTTGATGCTGCCGACGTCGCCTACGGCCCCAAGGGCGTGACCGTGGCCGGCCACTTGCAGAGCATCACCAACCCGGGTGTGTACGCGGCGGGCGACTGCGCCGACACCCCCGGCATGCCCGTGACTCCCGTGGCAGTCGTCGAGGGAAAGGTGGCGGCGTCGAACATGTTGAAGGACGCGACCAGCAGCCCCGACTACACCGGCGTGCCAATCGCGGTCTTCACCGTCCCCGAGCTGGTACGGGTCGGGCTCTTGGAGGAGGAGGCCAGATCGTCCGGCGTCGATGTGGAGGTCCGCTACAGCGACACCGCCAGCTGGTACTCCAACTACCGGGTCGGCGAGCACACCGCCGCCGCGAAGATCCTCGTCGACAGGGCCACCGACCTGATCGTCGGCGCCCACCTGCTCGGCCCCGGCTACGGTGAGCTGATCAACTTCTTGGCTTTGGCCATGAAGCTTCGGCTCACGACTCGCCAGCTCGAGTCCGTGACCACGACCTATCCGAGCGTCGCATCCGACCTTCGTTCAATGCTCTGAACCGTCGGGGGTGCCTGCGTCGTCTCCGCCTCCGGCACTCTGCGGAGAGAATTGTGCGACACCGGGCCGGCCCGGGCTCCGAGCGGCGACGGCGCGTCGTTGGGCGACGTCGGCGATGAGCGCTCGGAACGCCCGCTCGGTGAGGGGGTAGGCGACCATGACCGCGGTCGCGAGCAGCACGAGAGCGCAGGGGAGCCCGCCGGCTGCGGCGCGTATGGACTGCAGCGCCGAGTGGCTCTGCACCGATGCGTTGGCTGCGTAGCCGCCGATGCTGAGGGTGTAGGCCGCGATGGCGCCTCCGACACCGAGGCCGACTTTGGAGGTGAACGAGAAGACGGCGTAGTTGACGCCCTCGGCGCGCACCCCGGTCATCCATTCGCCGTAGTCGACGGTGTCGGCGACCATCGAGTAGAGCATGACGATGATCGATCCGGTTCCGAGTCCCAGGACACCGAAGCAGGCGATCCCAAGCGCTGGGATGGTCGCCGGGGAGAGGGCGATCCCCGCTCCTGCCAAGACGGAGAGGCTTCCGGCGACGAGGTAGGCCGCCTTCTTCCCGGCGGTGGCCGCCGCCTTGGGGGCGGCGACCGCGGCGAGCACCATGCCGGCGGTCTGCGCGACGGTGATCACGGTGAAGAGGTTGGCATCACCGAGAACGTCTTTGGCGTAGTAGACACCGACCGTCTGCGCGCCGAAGACGCCGATGTACAGAGCGACGCTCGACATGCAGAGGATCACCAGTGGCCGGTTGTGGCGGAGCATTCGCAGGGTGGCAGCGACGCTGAAACGTTCGGCGTCGCGCTGCACCGTCTCGCGGGTGGCGGCGAAGCACCA
>JAKAOD010000154.1 GCA_021823365.1 Actinomycetes bacterium
AGCTGGATGAACCCCTCGGCCGGCTCGGGTGCGAGGTAGACGACCCGGTCGTCGAACCACCCGATGCGGCTCAGACGGTACGCGAAGGACCGAACCGAGCCCACTGCCGCCGCCAGCTCGGCGAGCGCCGCGGCATCGAGATCCGCGGGATCGCGGAAGGGTCCGAGCACCGTGACGTGCGGGGGCAACCCGTCGCGGGCCGTCGGGTCGAAGACGCGCCGCAGGAGTCGGACGACGTTGCCAGCCGACGGGACCGGGACGACGAGCGCGCTCTCAACCCCCATTTCCGACCAGCGACCGGAGCCGCGCGAGATCCTGGCGCTGGTCGCCGGTCAGCTCGAAGTCGGAGTGCAGCAGGACCTGGACCTTGGCGGAGAGGCAGGGTACCGGCCGGCCGGCGACGAGCCCCTCGGCGAGGACGTGCTGGGGTGCACTCGGATCACCTCTCCCGCCGAGCGCCGGGCCGTCACGATCGAGCGCGGCGCACAGGCGGGGCCAGTCGAGGCTCGTGAAGCCCACGCTCCGCAGCGAGCGATCGCGCATCTGCCAGCAGTCCGGCATCAACGCCTCTGCGCGGTAGCGCAGGACCGTCTCGAACCCGAGGGACGCGAGCGCCGCCGCCGCGAGCGGGGCGCTCCGCTCGAAGTCGTCGACGACGAGGTCCACGTCTGCGTGGCGACGGGTCTGGCGACCGACGAGCGCGTCGACGCCCCAACCGCCGGCGAGCCAGGTCTCCACGCCCGCCGAGCGAATGGTGTCGACGATCAGCAGCAGCTCGGCAGCGGTCGTCTCAGCGCCGACCCGGGCGTGGAGCGGCCCGAGCATCCGCCGGACTCGGGAGCCCTGCGGCGCGTCGACGACCAGCCTGCCGAGTCGTGTCGCGGCCCACCGGAGCGGAGCGACGGACACCATCGCCTTGTTGACCGACCGCCCCAGCCGGTGGGGGGCTGATGGCAGCTCTTGGGGCACGGCGAGGGCAGCCGCCATCGACCGGCCACCCGGAGCGCGCGGATCGCCGCTCGCGCTCCGGGTTGCGAGCGAATCCCGTTCCGTGGTCACGTCCCCGCACCCCCCGCGAGCTGCCCGACTTTACCGGGATGCCCGCCGGCTGCCAAGACCCGATACCGCGCGATCATCGACTCGCTGAGGTCGATCGTACGCACGCGCCGGTAGCGCTCGGCCAGCATCGCGGCGACCCGCCCGGCGTCGGCACCCCCCCGTTGCGCCGGCGAGACTGTCGAGGATGCGGGGAGCTTGGAGCATGCGCCGGAGGACCGACGCCGAGCGCGGGAAAGCCGAGAGCTCGTGGTTCGCCCCGCCGGAGGCGGCGTCGTCGTAGTCGTACCAGAGCTCGGCCTGGACGAGCGGATGGCCGAGCATCCAGCGGATGAACGCCTTCATGAGCGCAGCGTCGTCGCCCGTCCCCGGCGAGCTGAGGGCCCACTCGGCGATCATCATCGGCCGGCCCGTGCGCTTTGCGAATGCGTAGTCGGCGTCCAGGGCGTCCGTGCCGTGCTGCATCCACGACCAGCTCGCCGAGCCGGGGTAGGCGTCGACGGCGATCCAGCCGACGTAGGCGTTCCCCGGGTACCACTCGCCGAGGCTGAGCCCAGAGCGCGGCGAGACGTCGTAGAGCGTGGGGCACCAGACGAAGGTGACGTTCGGGTCGCCGCGGAAGAGGTCGACGACGTGGCGCCATGCGGCGACGTACTCGGCGGGGCGGTTCCCCGGGACGGTCTGGCCGCCCGGGCCGACCGCCGACCAGGGGTACCAGGTCCCGTTGAACTCCCAGTCGAGCCGGATGAACAGTGGCCGCCCGTAGGCGGCGACCGTCCGCGCCTGCCGCTCGATGTAAGCGTCCTCGCTGCCGTCGGCCACCGACTGGAGGGTGCCGTTCCCGGGGAGGCTCCAGCTCACCATCCCCGTAACCCCGAGGCGGCGGAGCTCGTCGAGGATCCAGCCGAAGCTCCCGTTCGGCGTCGTGTACTGGTCGAAGATCGCGACGCGCCGGAGGCCTGCCGCACCGAGGAAGGTCTCGTACTGGTCGATCGGCGCGCTCACGCCGGTGTAGACCTGACCTTCCGGCGGCGCGAACGTGCGCATCCCCGGCGCGAGGGGCAATGTCGAGGCCGTCGAGGATCGCACTGCAAGCGTCGAGGCCGCGCCCCCGACCGCCGGGGTGGCGCCGGCCGCGAGCGGGACCACGGCCGCGCCGGCGGCGAGCCACACCGCCGGCACGCAGATCCGACGGCCGAGGAGCCGTCGCACTGCGCGCCGCGCCGCGCCGTCCGTCACCACGCGTGCCCGCGCGGTGCCTGCCGAGTCATCGCCGTCGGACGGTGATCCTCACGAGGTCCGAAGCCGCCAGGCGAAGAGGTTCCGGCCCGCCCCGCCGTACGGGATCTTCGCGATGAGCTGGTAGTTCGGAGAGCGGTCGAGCAGCGCCGAGAGCCGCAGGTCGAGGGCGTAGGTCGAGCCGAAGCTCAGGACGACGAGGTTGAAGTACCGGTGGGCGAAGGCGTCGGCGTAGGCGGGCAGCCCCGTCAGGTACCGGTGCGTGCGCGGGTCGACGTAGCCGAAGTAGTAGGTGCTCGACCACTGGTAGGGCTTGCCGATGCTCTCGAGGTAGTACTCCGGGATCGTCGCGTCCTCGACGAGGTAGCGGCCCGTCACCGGCCGGAGCTGGGACTCGACGAGGCTCACGAGCGGGCGGGAGTCGGTCCAGTCGGCGAAGGCGGAGCGCGCCGTCGAGACCCCGACGACGGCGATGGCGACGATCAGGGCGAGGTTGGCGACGACGGCGCTCAGGTGGCTGCGCGACCACTCCAGCAGTCGCGCGAGCGCGAGGCCGGCGACGGGTGCGGCGAAAAGCGCCCCGTAGTCGACGTGCTTCTCCAGCGAGACGATCGTGTGCAGATGCGCCTGGTAGACCGGTGCGAGCAGGGCCGTGAGGGCGAGGGCGGCGACGAGGAAGCGCTTGCCCCGACGGCGTTCGAGGACGGCGCCCGCTGCCGCGAGCACCAGCACGGGAGCGAGGAAGTGCCATGTCGTCGCGGCCACCTGGGCGACGCTGTTCGTGCCGTCGGGACGGTTCGTCGTCGTCGAGGACAGGCCGGTGAGGAACGACGTCCCGAGCACGGCGACGAGCGCTTCACCGGCGACGGCGAAGCCGGCGACGGCCGCGGCGACCCGTACGAGCGCGCGGCGGCGCCGCGCCTTGGCCGCGAGGGGGCCCGCCTCCCGAATGGGCGCCAGCACGAGCAGGCAGCCGACGCTCGGGACGTAGAGGAGCGCGGCGTACTTCGTCATCCCGGCCACCGCCGCCGCTGCTCCGGCACCCGCGGCCCAGGCGAGCGTGCGCCATCCGAGCACCGCCGTGCCGGCGCTCCGCGTCGCGCACCAGGCCGAGACCGACAGGAGGCAGATCGCCATCGCGTCGTAGGTGGCGAAGTGGCCGAGGAAGAACGTCGGACCGAGGACCGCGAACGCGAGCGCACCGAGCATGCCGGCCCGCTCACCGACGACCCGCCGCCCGACGCCGTAGGCGAACCCGGTCGCTGCGAGCATCAGGACGAGACTGAAGTCACGAGCCGCCTCCAGACCGCCAACAGCCGCCAGCGCCGCGGCGATCGGCGGGTAGATCAGCGGCGATCCGGAGAAGTAGCTGGCGAAGTTCTGGTACGTCGGCGCGTGGTGGAGGAGGCGCGCGATCTCGAGATGCCCTGCGTAGAGATAGAGCGCCTCGTCGGTGAATGCCGTGTTGTGCAGGGAGAGCGACACGGCCGCCTGGAGGGCGAGGATTGCGGCGAGCGGCGCGTGGCTCGGCAGGCGCCGCCGGCGTGGCTGCGCGCCGGGGTTCGGCGCCGGCGGGGTGGCGACGTCCTCGAAGCGCTGGGCGAGCGCCGGCGCGCTCATCGCCGCGCTCCTCCCCCCTCATGTGCAGACGCCGCAGCGCCGGCTGTCGCGTGTGACCGAGCGCCTCGTCCCCCGCGGCTCGCCGAACCGGCGTCGAGCAGCTCGGTCACGGCCTGCCGGACACCGGGCCCCGAGCTCGCCGACCAGCTCCTCGCGCCCCGCGCCGACGCGCTGGTGAGGGGGCCGGCATCGCCGTAGACGATTCCGGCGACGTCGCCGCGCTGCCGGAGCGCCCGTGCGAGCCAGCCGAGCCAGGCCGGTTTGGTGACCGTCGACGGCGGCGGGTCGACGGGCTGCAGCGACGGGTCCTGGGCGACGACCCTCCCGACGACGGCGTGGCCCCTGCCAGCCGCGCTCACGAGGACGAGCAGGGGCTTGCGGGGGTGCTCGCGGGCCACCGCTCCGAGCACGGCGGCCGGCGACGTCCACAGCGTCCCGGGGTACTCGAACAGCGTGACCGCGACGGCGTCGATCTCCCGCGGCGGCGGGCTGAAGCGCCGGTCGGACCCGGGATCGGCGGGCTGCCACACGAATGCGACGTTCGTCGCCCCGGCAGACCGGAACACGGCCCGGACGTGCGCCCACGCCGGCCGCACGTCCTCGGGGATCCCGCCCCCGGCGACGGCGGAGCTGACGGCGAAGTTCCGGTCGACCTCGGGAAGGATCGTCAGGTAGACGGGACGTCCGTAAAGGGCCAAGGCTCGCGCGTCGGCCCTCAGCGCCGGGTCGTCCAGTCCGTTGGCGATCGCGGTGAGGCTCGAGTCGAGCGTCGCCCGGCCGTCGTGGGAGAACACGAGCGTCACCCAGAGCGTCGCCCGGTCCCGCGCGGCGGCGCGCATCCAGGGCATGAGCGTCCCCGCCGCCCCGTCGACCTCGGCCGTGACGGCGAGCAGCGGCGAGGCGGCGGTGAGGCTCCGGTCGAGCCGGAGCGACGAGCCCGGAGCGAGGCCGGAGAGGCCGGCAAGCCTCGTCGCCGGCAGCCCGCTCGGCGGGGGGGCGACGGCGGGGCGCCCGGTCGTGCTCGCGGCGAACGCCCCGCCGGCCCCTCCGGCGACGACGGCGGCCGAGACGGCGGCCACGGCGGCGCGGCGCAGCGGTCGACGCCCCAGCAGGATCCGCAGCGCGCCCAGCTCGCGCCGCGGCCAGGCGAGCGCCGGGAGGTCGGCCACGCGTCGCAGGCCCTTGCCGTCGGCGATGGCGAGGGTGGCGCCGACGCTGAGCAGCAAGGCGAGGTAGCCCAGCCAGACCTCGGCGACGAGGAGCCTCGGTCCTTGGCGCAGCGCCGCGCCGGCCCCGAGCGCCACAACGCAGAGCGCCGCGCCGAGGAGGTAGGGCCTCGGGCTCGAGCGGGCGTGCACCCGGGTCTTCGGCGTGACGGTGAAGCCGCCCTGCCTGCCGGCGAACGCCCGGAGCGCCGCCAGGGAGAGGACCGGGAAGGCGAGGAAGCCGACGAGCGCGCCCCGTGCCGAGCTCGAGCGCCTCGCGAGGAGGAAGAAGCCGAGGACGCTCAGGCCGTAGTACGGGATGAAGTGCTCGAGGAAGCCGGGGAGCGTCGCGCCGCGTACGCCGCTTATCCCCGTGACGGCGAAGACGATCGGGGTCGCGAAGAAGACGAGGTCGCGGAGTCCGCATAGGTAGTGGGTGGCCGCCAGCCCGTACTGCACGCGTTGGACGAGGCTGAGACCGTTGCGCCTCGGAAGCACGAGCGCCCGCCAGTCGGTGCGCAGCACGGTCAGCGTGCCCCGCGCCCACCGGGACTGCTGGCCCATGTACGCGTTCAGCGTGGCCGGCCCGAGCCCGGTCGCGAGCACGCCCTCGAGGTAGACGCTCTTCCACCGCGGCGCGAGCCGGATCGAGGCGGCGAAGTCCTCGGTCACCGAGCTCGTCGGAAACCCGCCGATCTCGTCAAGCGCCTCTGCGCGGATGACGACGTTCGTGCCGCAGATGAAGGCGGCGTCGTGGTTCGACTTGCCGGTGCACAACTGGCGGTAGAAGAGGGACTGCTGGTCGTCCGCCCAGCGGGCGACGACGTTGTCACGGTTCCGGTAGTACTGGCCGCTCTGCACCCAGCCGACCTTCGGGTCCGCCATCAACGGCAGCGTCCTCACGAAGAACTCCGGCTCGGGCTGCTGGTCGGCGTCGAAGACGGCGACGAGCGCCCTCCCGGTCGCCCCGACCGCCTGGCGCGCCGCCTCGAGATTGCCCGCCTTGGCGCCGCCGGGCCGGGACCGGGTCACGCAGCGCACCCCGAGCGACGCGGCGACCGCCTCGGTCTCGGCCGCGGTTCCCGAGCCCGCCACAAGGCCGTCGTTGCAGACGACGACGGTGATCTCGGCGTCGGGGTGGAGCTCGAGCCAGGCCATGCGCGCGACGAGGATCGCCCGCAGCGTCGGAGCGAGCACCGCGCTGCCCTCGTCGACCGTGGGGACGAGCACGTACACCGGCTGGTCTCCCCCGCCACGGACCGGCTCGACCGTGGGCCCTCGCCTCGGCCACATGGTCACGTGCAGCCCGAAGGCGTGCGCCGCGGCGTGGAGCTCGGCGAGGTAGAGCGGAAGCGCGACGTAGAAGGCCGCCCAGTTGATCACCGAGACGCGCCATGCGAGGTAGTCGACGCCGGCGACGGCCAGCGAGAGACCCGCCGCCGTCAAGACGAGTCGCTCTCCCCGCTGGCCGAGCAGCCAGGCGAGGACGCAGGCGAGCGCCGCGGTGACCGGAAGGATCCAGATCCCGGGGTGCTCGACGACGAGCGCGGCGAGCGCGGCAGCGAGGGCGAGCGCGCGCACCGCGACGCCGGCGGTGCCGGTCGTCGGGCTGCTGCCCGTCCGGCGGCGATCGACGCGGAGGCGGGCGCCGCTGACGGCGGTCAGCTCGCGCTCCCGGACGACGTCGTCACCGAGATGCTGCTCACCTCGTGACGATCGGCGAGCGACCCGTTCGCCCCGGTGAAGCCGACGAGGACGCTCGATCCGAGGCGAGCGCCTGCGTCGTAGGAGAGGGCGGTGGTCCCGTCCAGCGAGAGGCTGATCACGCCGCCCTGCACGGTGACGGTGACGGCGACGGGAGCGCCCCGGAGCGGGACAGGGGAGGCACGTACGACCGCGAAGTGCGGGACGCCGAGGGACTGGCCGACGATGATCCCGACACGGTCCGTCGGGTAGGTGTCGAGGCCGACCGCCACGCCGGTGAGCTTCGGACCCTCCGTCCCGAGGTCGGCGCCGAGGCCGCCGATCGTCGTGATGTCCGAGGTCGGC
>JAKAOD010000155.1 GCA_021823365.1 Actinomycetes bacterium
TCAGGCGCCGGCGCGATCTACGAGATGCCGCTCGGCGGGGCCGACGTAGCTGCTGAGCGGGCGGATGAGCGCGTTGCCGGCGAGCTGCTCCATGACGTGCGCAGTCCAGCCGGTGATGCGGGCCATGACGAAGATCGGCGTGAAGGTCGGGATGTCGAAGCCCATCAGGTGGTAGGCGGGTCCGGTCGGGTAGTCGAGGTTCGGATGGATGCCCTTCTCCGCGAGCATCGCCTTCTCGAGGTTCTCATAGAGCTCCAGCAGCCGCGTCCCGTCCCGAAGCCGTGCCAGCTGCTCGAGGCTGGCGCGCATCGTCGGCACCCGGCTGTCGCCGTGCTTGTAGACGCGATGGCCGAAGCCCATCACCTTGCGCTTCTCCGCGAGCGCGGTGGAGAGCCACTCCGAGGCGCGCTCGGGGTCGCCGATCTCCTCGAGCATCGCCATCACCGCCTCGTTCGCCCCGCCGTGGAGCGGCCCTTTGAGGGCGCCGATCGCCCCGGTGACGGCGCTGTAGATGTCAGACAGCGTCGAGGTGATCACCCGGGCGGTGAAGGTCGAGGCGTTGAAGGAGTGCTCGGCGTAGAGGATGAGGGAGATCTCGAAGCAGCGGACCACCTCGGGCTCTGGGACCTCGCCGAAGCACATGTGGAAGAAGTTCTCGGCGAAGGACAGCTCCTCTGAAGGGGCGATCGGGGGCTCGCCGCGGCGGCGGCGCTGCTCGGCGGCGACGATCGTCGGGAGCTTCGCCATGAGCCGGAGCGACTTCTCCAAGTTCGCCTCGACCGAGGGTTCGTCCTCGGTCGGGTCCGACGCGCCGAGGTAGCTCACCGCCGTTCTGAGCACGTCCATCGGATGGCAGGTCGTCGGCAGGCGGGAGAGCGTCTCCAGCAGCTCGGGCGCGACGGCGCGTTCCGCCCGCTCGGCGGACGTGAAGCGCTCGAGCTCGACCTCCGACGGCAGCTCGCCGTGCCAGATCAGGTAGGCGACGGCCTCGAAGGACACCTTCGCCGCGAGGTCCTGCACGGGGTAGCCCCGGTAGAGGAGCGAGTTCGTCGCCTCGTTCACCATCGAGATCGCCGTCGTATCGGCGACGACCCCGACAAGGCCCTTTCGGACCTCTCCCTTCTCGGTCACATCAGCGGCCATCGTTCGTCCTCTCCTGTCTCAGGCTGAAGTCGTAGATCCGCTCGTCGAGCGCGGCGTAGTCGGCGTAGTCGAGGACCTCGTAGAGCCGGGCACGGGTCAGCATCCTCTCGACGAGCGCGGCCTGGCTCCCCTCGGCCGCGATTCGGCCGAGGGCCTCCTCGACGGCACCCATCGCGAGGCGGAGCAGCGTGACGGGGTAGATGACGAGATTCACCCCCAGGTCGGCAAGCGCCTTCTCAGGAAGCAGGGGGGTCTTTCCGAACTCGGTCATGTTCGCGAGGATCGGCACCGCGAGCGCCTTTCGGAACGCGGTGTACTCCGCCTCGCTCAAGAGCGCCTCGGGGAAGACCATGTCCGCCCCTGCGTCGACGTAGGCCCTGGCGCGCTCGATCGCGGAACCGAGCCCCTCGACCGAGCGCGCGTCGGTCCGGGCGCAGATGACAAAGCCCGGGTCGCGCCGCCCCGCCTGCGCCGCCTCGATCCTGCGCAGCATCTCATCCTGGCTGACGAGCGTCTTTCCGTCGAGGTGGCCGCAGCGCTTGGGCATGAGCTGGTCCTCGACGTGGCAGCCGGACAGGCCGGCGTCCTCGAGAAGCTGGACCGTGCGGGCGACGTTCATCGGCTCGCCGAAGCCGGTGTCGGCATCGGCGAGCGCCGGGAGGGCGGTCTGCCGGGCGACCTCGCTGCCGAAGCGCGCCACCTCGCTGACGCTCGTGAGCCCGATGTCCGGAAGGCCGAGGCTCGCGGCGACGACGGCGCCGGAGACATAGACGCCCTCGAAGCCCGCCTTCTCGACGAGCATCGCCGAAAGGGCGTTGAACGCCCCGGGGAAGCGGAGGAGCTTTCCCGAGGAGAGACCCTCGCGGAGCTTTCGTCGCCGGTCTTGGGCGGACGTCTGCGTCTCGAGCATCAGCGGCTCCGAGCGGTGCCGTGCCGCTGCAGGACGCCCGGCCGCCGGGTGCCGTGCCGCTGCAGGACGCCCGGCCGCCGGGCGCCGGACCGGCGCATCAGAAGATCCCCGGCGTCGCCACGGCGGGCTCGAGCACCGAGGCCTCGGCGGCGAAGTTGAGCGCCGCGAGCTCGCGCGCGCCGAGCTCGGTCAGGCGGGTGGCCGCGGCGAGGAAGCGCTCCTGCTCGGGCCTCGGCACGATCTCTTCGGCGAGGGTGGTGAACTTCTCCAGGTAGTCGCGGCGCCCGAACGGGCGCGCGCCGAGCGGATGGGCGTCGGCGACGGCGATCTCCTCGGCGACGGTCCTGCCGCCGTCGAGGACGACGACCACGCGGCCGCCGAAGGCCTTCTCGGCCGGGTCTGCCGCGTGGTAGCGACGGGTCCATTTGGGGTCCTCGACCGTCGCGACCTTGTGCCACAGCTCGATCGTCGACGGTCGCGTGGCGCGCTCCGGCGCGTAGGAGCGGACGTGATGCCAGGTCCCGTCCTCCAAGGCGACGGCGAAGATGTACATGATCGAGTGGTCGAGGGTCTCACGCGAGGCGTGAGGGTCGAGCTTTTCCGGGTCGTTCGCGCCCGAGCCGATGACCAAGTGCGTGTGGTGGCTCGTTGCGATCGTCACGCTCTCTATGCGCGCCGTATCGTCGATCCTGCTCCGCAGGCGGAAGGCGAGGTCGATGAGCGCCTGCGCCTGGTACTCGGCGGAGTGCGCCTTGGTGTAGGTCTGGAGGATCGCCTCCCTCGGCTCGCCCGGCTCGGGGAGGCGGACCAGGTACTCCGCCTTGGGCCCGTCGAGGAGCTGCGCGACGACGCCGTCCTCGCCTTCGTAGATCGGCTCGGGCGACGTCTCACCTCGCATCGCCCGGTCGGTCGCCTCGATCGCCATCTTGGCCGCGAAGGCCGGGGCGTAGGCCTTCCAGGAGGAGATCTTCCCTTTCCTCGACTGGCGGGTCGCCGTCGTCACGTGCAGCGACTGGCCGATCGCCTGGAAGACGACCTCCGTCGGTAGCGCGAGCAGCGACCCGAGACCGGCCGCGACCGCCGGGCCCAGGTGCGCCACGTGGTCGATCTTGTGGACGTGCAGAGAGATGCCCCGGGCCAGGGCGACGTGGACCTCGTAGGCGACGGCGACCGCCTTCACGAGCTCCTCGCCGCTGCGGCCCGTCGCCTGGGCCACGGCGAGCAGCGGCGGGATGCCGTCCCCGGGGTGGGCGTACTCGGCGGCCAGGTAGGTGTCGTGGAAGTCGAGCTCGCGCACGGCGGTCCCGTTGGCCCAGGCCGCCCACTCCGGCGAGACCCGGGAACCGGGAAGGCCGAGGAGGCTCGCACCCTTGGCGCCGGCTCGGACCGGGTGCGCGAGCGCCTGTGCACGAGCGCTTGCAACGGGGTGGCGACCGAGGGCCGCCGCGGCGACGGCCGCGTCGTCGATCAGGCGGTTCGTGACCATCTCGGCGACGTCGTCGCGGAGAGGGGCCGGGTCGGTGGCGAGCTCGGCGAGCTTCCAGGCGAGCTGCTCGGGTCGCCGCAGGCGCTCGCCGGTCGCCTGGACCCGCACGAGGTGGTCGATCACCGGCCAAGGGTACCTGCTCCGTCGTGAGCGAGGGGGTCCGGTCGTCGCAGGCGGGGCGGGCCGATGCGAGCGGCGCCGCAGGTCGCGACACGTAAAGCGCGACTTTCGCCTTCGTCGGTCCGCGTGCTACAACCCGGGAGCTACAGCCTGGTGGCGTGCCTTCGGGCACGGGGAGGGAGCAGGCCGTGCTCGTCTACGACGTCGACCATCCGCACGAAGTGGCCCCTCGGGAGCTGCGGTCGCTGCTCGGGGGGAAGGGTGCCAACCTCGCCGAGATGACCTCGGTCCTCGGCCTCAGGGTCCCCCCCGGCTTCACCATCACGACCGAGGCCTGCCGTGCCTATCTCGGGGGGCGCTGGCCCGACGGGCTCGACGGCGAGGTCGCCGAGCATCTCGTCCGCTTGGAGCAGCGGGCCAGACGCTGCCTCGGCGACGCGGCGGACCCCTTGCTCGTATCGGTGCGCTCCGGCGCCGAGCGCTCCATGCCGGGGATGATGGACACGATCTTGAACCTCGGGCTGAACGACGAGTCCGTGGCGGGCCTCGCGGCGCGCACCGGTGACGAGCGCTTCGCCTTCGACTCCTACCGGCGGCTTGTCGAGATGTACGCCCACATCGTCCTCGGGCTGGAGGCCGAGCCGTTCTCTGCCGAGCTCGAGCGCGCGAAGCGTCGCTGCGGCGTGGCGAGCGACGGAGACATCCCGGCGGCGGCGCTGCGCGAGCTCGTCGCCGCGGACCTTCGCCTCGTCGAGGAGGCGAGCGGCAGGCCGTTCCCGAGCGACCCGGCGGTGCAGCTGCGCGGGGCGATCGAGGCGGTCTTCGCCTCGTGGTGCTCGCCGCGGGCCGTCGCCTACCGCCAGCAGGAGGGCATCCCCGAGAACCTCGGCACGGCGGTGACCGTCCAGGCGATGGTGTTCGGCAACAGGGACGACCGCTCCGGGACCGGCGTCGGGTTCACCCGGGACCCGGCGACGGGCGAGCACCGCCCCTACGGCGACTTCCTTCGCAACGCGCAGGGCGATGACGTCGTCGCCGGCGTGCGCAACACCTCTCACCTCGACTCGCTCGCCGAATCCTTCCCCGATGTCCACGCCGAGCTCGTCGTCGCCTTCGACCGGCTCGAGGCGCACTTCAGGGACATGTGCGACGTCGAGTTCACGATCGAGCAGGGAACGCTCTATTTCCTCCAGGTCCGGGTCGGCAAGCGCACCGGGCGAGCGGCGATCCGCATGGCCGTCGAGATGACCGAGGACCCGGCGATCCGGCTGAGCCGTGCAGAGGCGGTCGCACGTGTCGACCCGGCGGACATCGACGGCGTCCTCCACCCCCAGTTCGCCGGCGACGACGTCGTCGTGGCGACGCGGGGCCTCGGCGCGTCGCCCGGAGCGGCGGTCGGGCGCGTCTGCCTCACCGCAGACGCCGCCGTCGCGGCGCGGGGCCGCGGCGAGGAAGTGATCCTCGTC
This sequence comes from Actinomycetes bacterium, assembly GCA_021823365.1. The sequence continues at coordinate 5,126 of JAKAOD010000155.1, forward strand.
CGCACCGAGACCTCGCCCGAGGACGTCCACGGCATGCTCGCCGCCGCCGGCATCCTCACGCGCCGTGGCGGGTTGGTCTCGCACGCCGCCGTCGTCGCGCGGGGCTGGGGCAAGCCGGCAGTCGTCGGTGCAGAGCGCGTCGAGCTGCTCGAGGACGCGATCCGGATCGGCGACCTGGTCGTGCGCGAAGGCGAGGTGGTCTCGATCGACGGAACGACCGGCGTGGTCGTCGTCGGCGCCGTGCGCCTCTCGAGCGCCCAGCCGCCGGAGTCGCTCGAGACGCTGCTGTCCTGGGCCGACGAGATCCGAAGGGGACGGCTCGCCGTGCGCGCCAACGCCGACAACGGACCCGACGCGCTCGCCGCCCGGCGGCTCGGCGCAGAGGGGATCGGGCTCTGCCGGACCGAGCACATGTTCCTCGGGCCCGAGCGGCTTCCGGTCGTGCGCCGGATGATCCTCGCGTCGGGAGATGAGGAGGAGGCGGCGGCGCTCGAGGAGCTGCGCCGGGCGCAGCGCGAGGACTTCCTCGACATCCTCGAGGCGATGGACGGGCTCCCGGTCACCGTCCGGCTCCTCGACCCCCCGCTGCACGAGTTCCTCCCCGACGTCAAGGAGCTCGCCCTGAAGGCGGCTCGGTCGGGCCTCTCGGACGAGGAGGAGAAGCTGTACAAGGCGGCCCTCGCCTGGCAGGAGCAGAACCCGATGCTCGGCACCCGCGGCGTCCGCCTCGGGGTGCTCAAGCCGGGGCTCTACGCGATGCAGGTGCGCGCCCTGCTCGACGCCGCCGCCGAGCGGCGCCGGCGCGGCGGCGACCCGCGCGTCGAGGTCATGATTCCCCTCACGGTCTCGCGCGAGGAGCTCGCCCTCGCCCGCAGCTGGGTCGAGGAGGCGCTGTCCGAGCAGGACGACGGGCAGCTCGAGGTCGGGGTCGGGACGATGGTCGAGACCCCGCGGGCGGCGCTCGTCGCCGGGGAGCTCGCCAGGGCGGCGGACTTCTTCTCCTTCGGCACGAACGACCTCACGCAGATGACCTTCGGCTTCAGCCGCGACGACGTCGAGGCCAGGATGATGGCGACGTACCTCGAGCGCGGCCTGATCGGCGCGAATCCCTTCGAGACGCTCGACACGAAGGGCGTCGGCGAGCTCGTCCGCTCAGCGGCCGCTAGGGGCCGGGCGGCCAACCCGGCCATCAAGCTCGGGGTCTGCGGCGAGCACGGCGGCGATCCTGCCTCGATTGCCTTCTTCGCCTCGGCAGGGCTCGACTACGTGAGCTGCTCGCCGTACCGGGTGCCCGTCGCGCGACTCGCGGCCGCGCAGGCGGTGCTCGCCCCCGGCGGCTGAGGTCACGAAACGCCTGAGACGCACGCACGCGAGAACCCGAGGGACAGAGCTCGCGGCTCTCGGCGGGCTGGGCCCGCGCCGCCAGTCCGCCCCGCCGCGGCTGTCCGTGCCGATCCGGGGCCCGGCGAGCAGCGCCGCGACGACGACGGCGGAGATCAGCCAGCCGGGTGGCATGCGCTCCGGCTCGTCCCCGGGCGCCTCCGCGCGACGTCGAAGGGTCCCATGGGGGAATCGTGCGCCGGGGACTCGTGAAGTTCAGCGGCCGCGCAGTCACCGGGCGAGCGTCGCCGTGAGGTGCTCGAGCAGCCCGGCGCAGCACCGCTCGATGAGGCCCAGCGCCGCGTCGAACTCCCGCGCGCTCCCGTACCAGGGGTCGGGCACCTCGTCCTCTCCGGGTGCTGCGTCCGGGTCGAACGACCGGAGGAGGCGCACCTTCTCGCAATCGACGTCCGGACCGGCGGTGCGCAGGACGTCGGCGACGTTGGAGCGGTCGGCGCAGAGGACGAGGTCGGCGGCCTCGACGTCCGCTGGCCCGATTCGCCGCACCCGATGCCCGCTCGCCGGCCAGCCCCGTCGCCGCAACGCCGCCTCGGCGCGGGGGTCGGCGCCCTCACCCGTGTGGTAGGCGGCGGTGCCGAAGGACTCGACGGTCACCACTCCCTCGAGGCCCGCCCGCTCGACC
>JAKAOD010000156.1 GCA_021823365.1 Actinomycetes bacterium
CGCGAGCACGTTCCCGGCGATCACGGGCGCCGGGTTGGCAAAGGCGTTGCCGGCGGTGAAGGTGCTGACGCGCCCGGCCGACGCCAAGGTGACGACGAAGTGGTCCCACGGCGGGGCAAACAGGGCCGCCGCCGCAACAGCTGCGACCGAGCCGGCAGCCCCGATCGCGAGCCGACGCGGCGGTCCGACGGCGGGGACGATCCCGTCGCGAAGTGCCGCGCCGCTGACGGCGGCGACGCTTCCGGCGGCTGCCAGCACCCAGGACACGAGCGCGAGGACCAGTCCTGCACCACCGAGGTGCGAGCCCGCGGCGATCACCGATCCTGCGTCGGCGAGGAGCAAGCCTGCCTCGACGAAGGCGAGCGCCGTCCCGAGCAGTGCACCGGCGAGCGACCATCCCCCGGGCGCCGCCGCGACGAGGATCGCCGCGACCGTCCAACCGGCGAGCGGTACGACATGCCCGGCAAGGCCGTCGGCGGAGCCGGCGAGCGAGGTCCCCGAGAGGTAGACGGGGAAGAGGCTCGCCACCCCGACCCCGACGGCGGCGCCGAGGAGCAGGGCGGCGAGCCGGCGGCGCACGGAGCGAACGCTACCGGACGTCATTGGGAGCACGGGGAGAGGACGCTGGGCGCCACCTGAGTCGAATCGCTGCAAAGGCGAACCGCGCGCCGGGCGCCCAGCGCCGCCATCGCGAGGCAACCTGAGGTCGTCTCCGAAGGTGCCTGCGGCTCGCCTTGGACGAGGCGCCCTCGCTTCATTACGGTCGTGAGATCTGGGCCAAGTGAGCGCGCGGCCCGCGCCCGGCCATCTCGGCGTGTGCCGGCCGCCGGAACGGGAAGGGGAGACGGCCATGGCCGACGCGGCGCGCGAGAGCGCGATTCGAGCCGAGACGACCACGATCTCGGGCCACCAGGGCGACAAGATCGAGGCGTACCTGGCCCGACCGCTCGACGCCGGGCGTCACGGCGGGGTCGTCGTCATCCATCACATGCCGGGCTACGACGAGGCGACGAAGGAGATCACGCGCAAGTTCGCCGCCCACGGCTACGCGGCGATCTGCCCGAACCTGCACCACCGCGAGGCCCCCGGGGCGAGCCCGGACGACGCCGCCGCGGCTTCCCGCGCCGCCGGCGGCGTCCCGGACGAGCGCCTGGTCGGCGACGTCTCCGGGGCGATCGCGGCCCTGAAGGCGCTCCCGGGCGCGAACGGGAAGGTCGCGACGATCGGCTACTGCTCGGGAGGGCGCCAGTCGTTCCTTGCCGCATGCAGCCTGCCGCTCGACGCCGCGGTCGACTGCTACGGGGCCTTCGTGGTCGGGACCGTGCCGGAGGGCCTGGGGCTCAAGATCGGCCCGCTCACTCACCTCGTCGGGCAGCTCTCCTGCCCGCTTCTCGGCCTGTTCGGGAAGGAGGACTCCCACCCGTCGCCGGAGGAGGTCGCCGAGCTCGAGAAGCTGCTCGAAGCCGCCGGCAAGACGTTCGATTTCCGCAGCTTCGACGGGGCTGGCCATGCCTTCTTCGCGGTCAACCGGCCCAGCTACCGAGTCGACGCGGCGAACGAGGGATGGCGCCTGATCTTCGAGTTCTTCGGTGAGCACCTCGCCGATTGAGGCGGCCGTGGAAGGCGAAAAGGAGACGACCATGTGCAGCTACGAGACCGAGATGGTCGATGTGAGCGGTAGCGGCAAGGGGGCCGCCGGCTGGTTTCCCCTGGAACAGGCGATGGTCTACTTCGACCATCCGGTGCACGCGCCGGCCGAGCACACCTTGAACGTCGACTTCCTCAACCACGGTCGCGGCCCGGCTGCGCGTGTCGCCGTCGAGCTCGACCCGGGCGCGGCACGGGCGTTGGCCGAGACGATCCTCGCCGTCCTCGACCGGACGCAGGTGCCGGCCGGAACCCGGTAGCCGGTCGGCAGGCGGTCAGTACGCGACGAGGCCGCGGAAGCTCGAGCCGAGCACGAGGTAGACCTCGTTGCTCGCCAGGCCGTCGACGACCTCGAGCCGCGTCGTGCCGGTGAGGTAGGACGAGACCGTCTCGGCAGCGTCCCCGCTTCCGGCCGAGTACTCAGCCACGTTGTCAGCGTGCTCGAACGACGCGGCGTTCCCCGTCCCGTTGATGAGGAACCCGGCAGCCCGCAGCTCCCGGGCGGTGGCGACGGCGATCCCGCCGACCCCCGAGCCGTTCAACACCTCGACGAGGACGTTCGAGGGGGCGAGCGTGGTCGCGGTCGGCGGGGCGAGCGTGGTACTCGTCGTCGTGACGGGGGCGCTCGTCGTGGTCGCCGGGAGGCTGGTCGGCGCCGGCGCGCGCGAGCCGGACGCCGACCCGGCGACGCTTGTCGTCGTCGCGGGCGCGGTCGTGGCAGTCGCCGGTACCGTCGGCGTCGCCCGGCTGCCGGAGGTGCGGGACGTGGCCGACGTGTGGGCGGTGCCTGAGGAGCCGGTCGAGCCCGGACCGTGCGCGGTCACGCCCCGGTGGAGCGTCCCAGGGGAGGTCGACGGCGACGAGTCCAGGGCGAGGCGCAGGCCGACGCCGATCCCGGCGCCGACGACGACGATGACGGCGAGCGCCACGGCGAAGTGCCGGGACCGCGCGCCCGGCGTGCGCTGCGGAGGCGGGGGATCCTCCTGCCGCAGGTGCGCCGGTCGCCGAGCGGGCTCGGGCGCCCCGTGCCGTCTGCTCATCGTGGCGCGCGGGCCGCGAGCTTCGGCCCGGCGAGCCGCCGTGGCCGGCCGGCTAGCCCGTGACCTTGGTGAAGGGAACGGTGTCGTGCGGCACGGCGACGGCGACCAGCTCGCCCCAGCGGGAGAAGGTCGCGCGCTGGCGGTCCTTGCCAGCGGTTCCCGACTCCGCGATCGGCAGGCGACGCCCGGTCGCAGCGACGTCGAGGTGGAGGCGCCACTGCTTGCCGCTCGACGTGAAGGACCACGAGAGGCGGTCGGCCGGCTCGCCGTCCACCGTCACGTGCGACACCGTCACGTGACCGGAGCTCGGCAGGAAAGCCGACGGCAGCCCCGAGATGAGAAGGTTTGCCTTGAAGGTCCGGTATGCCGACGTCCCGGCGTCGACGGCGACCCACCGGCTGCCCGCCCGACGGATGTCGGCAGCGGGCATGCCCAAGGCCTTCCGCAGGCCGGACTGGTCGCCCCGGAAGTAGGCGCGCGTCGGCGTCAGCCGGATCTGCACCCAAGCCTTGCCCGAGCGGAGCTCCTGCCGGCCGCGCTCCAGGCCCGCGTCGCCGACGATCGTCTCGTTCGCACCCGGGCCGCGCTCGACGAGGTCGAGGTGGACGCTGCGAGCTGCCAGCATCGCCCGACGGGTTGCGGCGACGAGCGAGCTCGCCGAGGGCAATGGCGACTGGCCGGGGCGCAGTGCGGTCGCGGCCGACGCCGTCGGCGGCGAGGCGAGGAAGGCGGTCGCGACGCCGAGCGCGCTCGTACCGGCCACCGAGACCGCCGCGAGCGTGAGACCGAGCGACGCCGCCCGCGCGCCCCGCAGCACCCGCCGACGCGGGTCCCGGCACGTGCTCCTGCGACAGGAGGAGGCAGGCACCGGCGGAGCATAGACGGCCGGTCACCGCGTCAGATCCGTTCGAGCGCGCCGCCGTCGAACAGCGGGACCATGTCGAAGTCCCGCACGTCGGCGCGCATCTCCTCGTCGGTCGGCTCCGTGGCGGGAACGGCGGCAGCCTCGAGGATCGTCGATAGGAGCTCCCAATCGCTGCAGGTGATGAGAAACAGGCCCGGTCTGCCGAGCACGTGGCGCACCGCTCGGCCGATCGCCGGCGCGTCCGTGAGCGGCTCGTACCAGCTCCTCCGGCCCTGCTCGGAGCCCTCGCGCCATCGGCGCCTCGCGACGGACTTGATCGTCTGGACGGCGACGTGGCGCTCCTCGCAGCGAGCGATCAGCCGCTGGACCGCGCCCCGGTAGGTGTCGTCGGCCAGGAGCAACGCGTTGTAGGGGAAGATCACGGAGTCGTAGTCGAACCGCTCGAGGCTGCGCAGGTGCATGGTCGCGACCCGAAGGCCGTGGCCCGTCACGCCGATGAAGCGCGTCAGGCCCTCGTCCCGAGCGCGGCAGAGTGCCTCGAGCGCTCCTCCGGGGGCGTGCGCCTCCTCCCACTCGTCCTCCTCGACGAGATTGTGCAGCTGGACCAGGTCGACGTGGTCCACCCCGAGCCGCTCGAGCGAGCGCTCCAGCTCGGCGCGGGCAGCACCGCCGCTGCGCTCTCCCGTTTTGGTGGCGAGGAAGTATTCGTCGCGGCGTCCGACGAGCCACGGGGCCATCCGCAGCTCGGAGTCGCCATAGCTCGCCGCGGTGTCGAGATGGTTGATCCCGTGGTGGCGGACCACCTCGAGCACGGCGTCAGCCGTGTCCTGGCTGACGTCACCGAGCCCGGCTCCGCCGAAGATGACCCTCGTGCTGTCGTGACCGGTGCGGCCGAACGGTTGTTGCTCGATCATGAGACGAGCCTACGTTGCAGGACTCGCTCAGACGGGGCATGGTCGCCGCGGCGGCGGCACGGCGGGCGAGCATGCCCGTTCGACAGGGCGGATCCGGCTCGACAGGGCGGATCCCGCTCGGTAGGTGCGAAGCCCGCTCAGCCCGCCGGGACCTTCCACCCCTGCCGGGCCGCGATCTCCCTGCACGTCGGGCAGAGCGGGTAGCGCTTCGGGTCCCGGGAGGGCACCCAGACCTTGCCGCACAGCGCTCGCACCGGCGCGCCCGTGACGAGCGACTCGACGACCGAGGTGCCCGCCGGAAGGAACTCGCCCTTCTCGGGCTTGAAGCCCTCGAGGACGATGTGGCTCATGCGTTCGTGGTCGCCGTCGAGCGCAGGATCGGCTCGCGCCGGAGCGGTGATCGTGCCGGTGCCGGGTCCCGCGGGCCCTGGCGAGCTGATCTCCTCGGCGGTCGGCATGTGTCGAGGGCGCATGGTACTGGCGGGCCTCGCGCCGCGCGTCATCGTGGAGGCCGGCGACGACGCCGGGCAGGTCGCGATCGTGTCGCAGCCGCCCCGGCCGGCGGAATGAGGGGTGGCTCTTCGGGGGCGACGGCTGGCTCAGCGGGCCGGTCCGCGGCGAGCAGCTCCCTGCTCGCGGCGATGGCGCGCCGCGCCAGGTCCCGGTCCGGCCGCGCCAGGCGCTCGAGGGCGTCGCGCGCCGAAACGATGGCGTCGAGGTGGGGCGACGGCGAGCGCTCGACGACGCGCGCGCCGAACCTCCGGCGCTCGGCCCACGAGCAGTGCAGCTCCTCGCGGGCGCGGCTGAGCGCGACGTAGAGCAGGCGGCGCTCCTCCTCGAGCGCCTCTGCGGTTCGGGCCTGCGCCATCGGGACGAACCCGTCCTCGAGCCCGGTGACGAAGACGACGGGCCACTCGAGACCCTTGGCTCGGTGGAAGGTCGAGAGCGTGACGGCGTCGCAGCGCCTCGACGCCGCGTCGGCACGAAGCTGCGCGCGCACCCAGGACAGGAACCCGTTGACCGACGGCCGCGGGTCGTCCCTCCGGTACTCCCGCGCCGCGTCGAGGAAGTCGGAGATGGCGTCCTCGGCGCCGAGCTGGGGCGCGCCGAGCTGGGGCGTGCCGAGCTCGCGCGTGCCGAGCTCGGGCGTGGCGAGACGGGGCGTTTCGGGATGGGGAGTGTCGAGCTGGCGGGCGCGCAGGTCGAGCTCGAGGTCGTCGAGAAGCGCGACGAAGGCCCGGGGGCTCGAGGGATCCCCGGACTCGTCGAGCGCATCGCGAACCGCCGGATCGGCGAGGAAGGCGGTGGCGGGGCCGCTCGCGACCGGCACCCCGGCGGCGGCGAACGCCTGCTCGAACGGACCGAGCTGAGCATTGGTCCGTGCCAGGACGGCGACCGCGGCCCAGCCCCGGTCGAGGCGGCGGGCTCGTGCGGCGCCCGCGACGACGGCCGCGACCTCGTCCTCATCGCTCGGGTAGGCCGAGATCGACGGGACGAGCCCGTCAGCCGCGTCGGGGCTCGACCGGACCTCCGTGCCGATCGGATCGTGCGTGCCCCGCGCCGGAGCGGCGTCGCCGGCCGTGCCGCCGCGGCGCCGCGCCCCGGCATCGCGATCGAGCACCGCCGCGGCGACCGCAACGACCTGCGGGGTCGAGCGGTGGTTGGTGTCGAGCCGGAGCACGGTCGCCTCCGGGAAGCGCTGCTCGAACGCCGAGACGACGCCGACGACGGCGCCGTTCCATCCGTAGATCGCCTGGCGCGGGTCGCCGACGGCGCAGAGGTCCGGCCGCCCGCCGAGCCAGGCCTCCAGCAGGCGGAGCTGGGCGGGGTTGGCGTCTTGGAGCTCGTCGACGAAGAAGTGGCGGAATCGCCACCGCTCGGTCGCCGCCACCTCCGGATCGCGTTCGATGGCCGAGGCGAGCCCGGAGAGAAGGTCGTCGAAGTCGTGGTACCCGGCTCGCCGACGCTCGCGCTCGTAGGCGGCGTAGACCTCGCCGACCCGTTCGGGATCGGTCAGCCGGGCGCGACCGGCCGCGGCGGCGGCGGCGGCGTAGCCCGACGGGTCGATACCTCGGGCCTTCGCCCAGTCGATCTCGCCGGAGAGGAAGGAGAGCGGGTCGCCGTCGCCGGTGCCGCGCGCGCCCTGCGCGACCGGGCCGGCGAGAGCGAACGCGGCACTCCGGACCGGACCTCTTCCGGTCCTCGGTCGGCCCGCCCTCGCCGGTTGGCGCGCACGGGCACGGTTCCCGCCGAGGACCCGCTCGAGCAGACGCGATCTCGAGCCGAGCACCTGGGGCACCGGCTCGCCCCGTTCCGCGGCGAGGCGACGCAGCTCCCCAAGGGCGACGGCGTGGAACGTCCCGGCGGTCACCGGCTCGGCGAGCCCGAGGGCCTGGAGTCGACCCCGGAGCTCGCCGGCGGCCCTCCGCGTGAAGGTCAGGGCGAGGACGTGCGCCGGTGCCGCCGAGCCGTCGAGGACGCGACGGGCGATGCGCCTCGTCAGCACGCGCGTCTTGCCCGAGCCTGCACCGGCGACGATCAGCATCGGCGCGGCGCCGGTGAGGATCGCGGCACGCTGAGCCTCGTCGCAATCGCGGACCAGCTCCTCCGGCGTCGTACGGTCGCTCACTGGTCCACCCTGTTCTGGTCGTGAGCTGCGAGGCTCTCGATGCACCC
>JAKAOD010000157.1:0-4986 GCA_021823365.1 Actinomycetes bacterium
TGCCACCACTAGGAGCGCGGCGGGCTCGAGCCTGCCTGTGGGATCGACGGCTGAACGGGACAATGTGCGCATCGAGAACGCCCCTTTTCGGTCTAGGTGAGGACGCGCCTCACCCTGGGCTTTTCCAGCGCGGCTAACACTTCCCCTTGCGGGTCGGCCCCGACCTCAAGTCGTGCGAGCAGGAATCTGCCCCCTCTGGACTTCCGCCGTGGCCGGGGTTGCGCGTCATTCGGTCGTCGCCTTGGGCGGGGTCCAGGGGACCCGTCTCTCGGCCCATCCCCTGCACCTCGAAGCCCAGGCGTGCGCGGCAACGGGCTGCGACGTCGTCCACAACCGCGGCTACCGGACAGAGACGCGCCTGGCGCGACAGCACGTCGAGCCGTCTCGCGGGGCGTACCCGGTCGAGCCGACTGTCGCGACCGGAGACCGACGAGACTCGGGGGGAGCACACAACCACCCGAGGAGGACCACCGTGACGACCCGCTCCCTCTACGACTACGTCCCCCACCATCACACGAAGGAGAAACTGGACCACGTCGCGCGGCCGATCAAGGTGAGTGAGCAGCTACCCCACGGGAACCCCGTCGCCCGGTTCAACTCGTGGTTCGCGGTGAAGGTCACCAACGGGGTAGGCACCATGTGGTGCGCCTATGCGTTCGCCGCCCTGGCGCTGGTTAGCCTTCCCGCGGCCGTCAGCTCCCACAACGCCGTCACTCTGGTCTCGTGGGTGTCCCAGACCTTCCTCCAGCTGGTCTTGCTGTCGGTAATCATCGTCGGGCAGAACGTGCTCGCCACCGCGGCAGACAAGCGAGCCGACGCCACCTACAACGATGCTGATGCCGTGCTCCACGAGGTCGTGAAGCTCCAAGAGCACCTCGCTGTCCAGGACGAGGTGCTCCAACAGCTGCTCGGCGAACGAGCGGCTTCATAGGGAGTGAGTCCGATATCGATGGGGCTGGCCGAAGGTAGCGCGGCAGGCCACACGTAACGAGGACGTTTCAGTAGACGAAGCTGGCGAACACCTTGACCGCTACGAGAAGCGCCGAGGCGACGAGTGTTGGCGGCAACGCTGTCTGCACGCGGATCGGCAACGTTTGGAAAAGCCGGAAGCGCCCTATTTTGGGCTCGACCGGCTCGACAACACCGCCGTCGAGTCAGCGTACGCCGATCCCGGCCGACGCCGCAGAGGTGCCGGCGATCCGGCCGAAGACCGAACCGCTGGTCAAACCGGTCCCACCTGGGTAGTTGAAGTAGAAGAGTCCGCCCACCAGCTCGCCGGCGGCGTACAGACCCCGCATCGGCTCACCCTCGGTATCGATTACCTGTGCCGAATCACTGATGCGCACGCCTCCGAAGGTGAACGTGACCCCGCAGGTGACGGCGTACGCCTCGAAGGGGGGCGTGTCGATCGTGTTCGCCCAGTTGGACTTCTCGATCGCGAGTCCCTTGGTCCCGCGTCCGTCCTTCACGTTCGGGTTGAACGGGACATCGGTCGTGACCGCCCCGTTGTACTCCTCGATCGTGCGAAGGAACTGTGTCGCGTCGACCCCTTCCAGCTTGCCTGCCAGCTCCGGCAGGCTCGACGCGCTCACCTTGGTCACGCGCCGGATCCGGTACTCGTCGCGCAGCAACGGGATGGTCTTCGCATCGAAGACCTGCCAGGCGAACTGCTGGGGCTGCGCGAGGATGACCCGCCCGTACTTCGCGTACGTGTAGTTCCGGAAGTCGGCCCCCTCGTCGAGAAAGCGGCGGCCTTCGGCGTTGACCATGACCGAGAGCGGGTAGCTGTGCTTCTGGAAGGCGTCGCCCACCGTGAGGTCACCGAACGGAGGCGCGTGCAGGTCCCAGCCCACCGCATGGGCCCCCGACCAGTTCCCCCACGGCATGGCGCCAGCGTCGAGCGCCATACGGATCCCGTCGCCGGTGTTGAACCTGGTGCCACGGACTTTCGCGAGGTCCCACCCTGGGCCGAGGTACCGGGTACGCCACTCGACGTTGGCCTCGAAGCCTCCGCTCGCGAGGACGACCGCACCGGCGCTGACACGCCGTTCGGCGTCACCTTCGACGTAGTCAAGGCCGGCGACCGCGCGTCGCTCAGTGGTGAGCGCGCGCGCCCGCGCCCCGTAACGGATCGACGCTCCAGCCTTGGTCGCTGCTTTCGTCAGGGCATCCACGAGCCCTGGGCCCCCGCCCACCGCTTCGAGGGTGAGCCCGCCCCAGAACGTGAACTTGCCCCCCAAATTGTACGCTTGGCGTCCATAGATCGGCGCGAAGCGCACGCCACGCGACCGCAGCCACTGCATCGTGTCGAAGCTTCGCTTCACGAGGATCTCGGCGAGGTCCGGGTCGCAGCGGTACTCGGTGACCCTGCCCAGATCCTCAAGGTACTGCGCGACCGGGTAGGTGCCGAAGTCGGTGCTCTCGAGCTGTGCCGGCGTGAGGTCAGGCACGAGCTTGCAGATGTCGTCCACTCCGTCGTACGCGAAGCGCATCGCACCAGCCGTGAAGGTCGAGTTCCCCCCGCGTTCCTCGTAGGGGGCCCGCTCGAGCACGAGCACGGACGCGCCTGCCTCCGCCGCGGCCAGCGCGGCGCACAAGCCGGCGTTACCTGCCCCCACGACGATGACGTCGAAGCGCTTCTCGTCGCTGCTATCGGTCATTCGCCCCGTCACTCCCTTTCTCGATGGACAACGCGATGCCGCTCGACGCCCCATCACTCGCCGTCAAGTGCCCCTCGCCGACCTTCACAACACCCGCTCTCCCCGGTGCGGACGTCTCGCGATGGACCAGCTGCCGACCACGAGCAGGACGATCACGCCGAGGATGATCTCGTTCAAGAAACCGTTCACGTGCAACAGATCGAGCCCATTGCCGACCAGGGTGAGCACGACGACTCCGAAGACGGTTCCCGCGACGCTGATCTTTCCGCCGAAAAAGCTCGCACCACCAAGCATCACCGCGGCGATGGCGTTCAGCGTCACGTCTGTGCCCGAGCCAGGGAGCCCACCGCCAACGCGCGCAGTCAAGAAGATGCCCGCGACCGCTGCGAGGATCCCCGAGACGAGGTAGGGGGCGAAGAGGATCCAATGTACGGACAACCCGCTGCGTCGGGCGCTGACCGCGTCACGACCTACGGCGAACCAGTGGCGTCCGTGCGCGGTGGAACGCAAGAAAACGAAGAACACGGCGACGACCCCGAGCAGGGCAACCGTCGCGATGGGGACCGGTCCGACAGATGCGCTCGCGAGGCGCCAAAAGCTCTTCGGGACCGGCCCGACGCTACGTGCGAACCAGATGAGCGAGACCCCGCTCTCGATCAGACCGATGGCATAGGTGACGAGGAATGGAGGCAGGCCGAGGATGACGCCGATCCCGCAGAGGACCCCACTCGCGGCCCCGACACACAAGGTGACGGGCACTGCGGCGAACGCGCTCATGTGCAGCAAGAGCGAGCTCGACACGAGATTCGTGAGCGTGATGACCGCGCCGATGCTGAGGTCGATGCCGGCAAGGAGGATCACGAGCATCTCGCCCAGGCTCGCGAGAGCGAGCACGACGACTTCCTGCCCGAGACTGCTCATATTGCTCGCGGTGAGGAAGAAGGGCGAGGAAAATGAGAGGGCGATGGCGATCGCAACGGCGCCGAGCAACGCCGGAAGCGCCAGCGCGGTGCTCCCGCCCAGAGGGATCCGGAGTCCGGGCACCGCACTCACCCGGCTCCTCGCCGTCGCAGGGTCCGGCACAGCTGCGTCCTCGGCTCTGCTGTCGTCTGCACCTGCGTCGCCGTGACTCGCGTCAACGCGACCCGCGGCGACGTCGGGCTCCTCGCCGGCTGCAGCGGCCGCGTCCTGCGATCGCGCCATCCCTGCGAGGACGACGTCCCGCGACGTCTCATCCACGTCGAGGACCTCGGCGACGCGCCCGGCTCGCATAACGGCGATCTCGTCGCAGAGCTCCACGAGCTCCGAGCTGTCCGACGAGGCGACGACCACGGCCATGCCGCGATCGCGACACGCGTCCCGCAGCGACCCGTGGATTTCCTCTCTGGCGGCGACGTCGACACCCCGAGTGGGCTCCACCACGACCAACGTGCCGGGATCGGCGACGAGACACTGAGCGAGCAGGACTTTCTGCTGCTGCCCTCCGCTCATGCGCTGGACGTCGCGCTCGAGCAATTGCGGATCGAGGCGAGCTGCGCGTGCTGCGCCGAGCACGGCCGCTCTCTCGGCTCTCGCGGACACGATGCCCCAGCGCCGGAACTTTGCGCCAGCGCCTGCCGCGACATTCTCCCTCGCAGGACGGCCCCTGGTGAGGCCGTCCACCTTCCGGTCCGCAGGCAGGAACACGAGCCCAAGTCGGCGTGCCTTGCGAGCGCTCCCCGGAGGACAGCACCGGTCCCCGCAGCGGACTTCGCCCGACGTGGGTCTGCGCCATCCGGCGATGGTCTCTGCGAGCTCCTCGACGCCGCTCCCAACCTGCCCTGCGAGGCCGAGGATCGTTCCGGGGCGCACGGTGAAGCTCACGTCAGAGAACCGCTGACCGGTCAGGTGCTCCACGCGCAAGCCAGCGGCTGTCGTGGTCGAGCTCCGTTGCGCGCTTACGCGACGGCGGTGCCCGCCGCGAGCCCCTCCCACCATCAGGGTGATGAGCGCGCCTTCGTCGATGCTGCCACGCTGGAGCGACCCGGCGACCACCCCATCGCGCAGCACGGTCGCGACGTCCGCGAGCCGAACGACCTCTCCGAGGCGATGCGAGATGTAGATGATCGCCACGCCGCTCGATCGAAGCCTCTCGATGGCTTCGAAGAGAAGCTCCACTTCGTCCGCGCGCAATGCCGAGGTCGGCTCGTCGAGGATGAGCACCGTCCCGCCACGTGCGCCCCACTTGGCGACCTCGACGAGGCTCTGGAGCCCGACTGGAAGCCGGCCCACCTGCTCGCGCCGCACGTGATCAAGGCCTACCGAGGTCAGCCGCTCCGATGCCCGA
>JAKAOD010000157.1:4996-7131 GCA_021823365.1 Actinomycetes bacterium
GGACGAGGCCACCAGCACGCCGCGGCTCGATCCCGAGAAGCACATTCTCAGGAATCGACAGATTGTCGAAGAGAGTGAGCTCTTGGTATACGCAGGCGATGCCCAGAGCGATGCTGTCCGTTGGCGAGTGCAAGTGGACCTCGTGGCCGAGGACAAAGATGCGCCCGCGGGTGGGCTGAGTCTCCCCGGCGATGATCTTGACGAGCGTGCTCTTTCCCGCCCCGTTCTCGCCGACGATCGCGTGGACCTGGCCCGCGAGGAAGTCCGCACTCACGTCACGCAGGACGTCGGAAGCCTCGTAGCGCTTCCAGATGTGCTCCACCGACACCACCGGAGTTGAGGGGGCATACGCCCCCTCAACTCCGGCTCCCAGCGCCTGCGTCACTTCTTGCAATACGGTGTGTATTTGCAGGGCATGCCGCCCGTGTACCACCAACCTGTCGGGTAGCTCAGCCTGGCGAAGCTCTTCACGTTCGCGCTCGTGATCGTCGGCTTGGGAACGATGAAGTCCTTCGGAATCGGCTTTCCCTCGAGCGCCTTTACCGCCTCGATGACTGCGTAGTACCCGACCTTGACCGGGATCGGCGTGAAGACGGAGGCAATGTGGGTCTGGGCCACGATCTTCATCCATGCGTTCGCTGTGTCACCAGTCCACGCCTTGATTGTCTTTAGTCTTCCGGCTTGACGCACAGCTTGGTAGCAGCCGATCCCCTGATTGCCGCTGATGGATTCGATCGCCTGAATCGAGGGGTACCGTGCAAGAACGGGCCGCATCTCCTGCTCGCACTTGCTTGGTGTATATGTCGCGAAGATCGTCGTGAGGATGTGAATTCCAGGATATTGCTTCAGCACCGACTCGCCCGCGTCAACTTCCTGCTCGGTTGCGCCATTGCCCTGGTGCCCGCCGACGACCACAACATTGCCCTTGCCATGAAGCCGGTTGGCAACGAACTCCCCCTGAAGGTAGCCGTCCTGATCGTCTCGGTCGTTGAGGAACTGCGTGTAGGTAGAGCAATTGACTGCACGCTCAACAACAAACACGGGGACGCCCTGCGACTCCGCCTTTGCAATCGATGGACACAGCGCGCTCGAATCGGTCGCGTTCAAGATGATGGCATTGACATGCTGAGTAAGAAGGCTGTCTATGTCACCGATTTGCTTTGTCACTGTCGCCTCTGCGTTGGTGAAGACTGGCTTTACCAGACCGTGCTCGGACGCCACACCCCACTTGAACTCTGCGTACTCCATCACGAGAAATGAATTTGTGAGAGCTGCGTCTGCGAAGCCGATCGTGTAGGGCGGCTTTTTCTTGAACTTGGTCGTGTTCACCATCACGCCAGGAAACGGCTCCTTGGGAAGTTGGATCTTCGGTGCTTTGCGCGTCGCCGCGGTGCTCGCAGAGGCGACTGCGCCCCCGACCATCGTGAGCACGAGCACCACGCTTGCAAGCACGAATGACCAGCCCGGGAGGTGTCGAGACCCCGCCGTTGGCTTTCGTCGCTTCTGGTCTGCCATGGATTTCTTCTCCTTCTTGCTTTTGAGTTTTACCATGTGTGCTTCCCCCTCTCTATCTGCGCCGCGCTCAGCGCGACATGCGGTTTGCTACCTGCGATCGATCGCGCGAGCTCTCGGGATCCACCGATGGGGCCGCTCCGCGCACACTCGACACCTTGCTCGTTCGTGTCACCTCTTGGATCTCTGTGACGCGTCTGATGCGATGAGAGCTGCGTCGATTGGCGACCAGTCTGGCGCCGACGGTCTTTCCCATAGTTGCAAGCGCATTGACCCAGTTGGCGCTCCTAGCGCTGCGGTTGTACACAAGAGAGCCAAGGAGGAGCACGATTCCGGTCACAACCGCTTGGACATCCGAGGAGGCGCCGGCGAGCAGGAGCAGATTGAACAGGAGAGAGAGAATCAAGGCGCCCATGCATGCGCCGGCGGCCGTGCCCTTTCCCCCGAAGAGACTGACGCCGCCGATGACTGCTGCAGCAATTGCCGTCAGCTCCATGCCCGTGCCGAGCGAGGTCTGTCCGGAGCCTGCGTAGGAGGTCGCGTAGACGCCCGCCAGGCCCGCGCAGAGCGAGGAGACGACGAATGCCGAGACGGTCGCCGTACGGATCGGAACGCCGGTGTTG
>JAKAOD010000158.1 GCA_021823365.1 Actinomycetes bacterium
CTGGGGCTACGCCACGCCCTGGGTCGACGCGGCGATCGGCCTCCTTGCCCTGGTCGTCGTCACCGGGTCGCTGGGCGGGCAGCGACCCAAGCGGGCCCGCAGGCTCGCCACGGCCTTGGCCGCCCAGGACGCCGCGCCGAGCGACGAGCTGCGCTCCCTGTTGGGCGACCGCGTCGCCATCGCCCTGAACTACGTGGCGGCGGGAGCGCTCCTGGCGATCGTCGTCCTCATGGTGGTGAAGCCGGGCTCACCGCATCCGTAGGAGGCATGTAGGAGGAGGGAGCACCGGTCGGCAGCGCGGGCACCACCAGCTCGCCCCGCCCGCGTGCGGGTCGGTGCCGACGGGGTCCTGCCGGGCTCACCCCGAGCGGAGGTCGGACGCCAGAAGGTCGAGCACGAGCTCTTCTTCGACCGTGATCCTCGACGCCAGCGCCGAGAGCACCAGCCTTCCCGGGTGGCGGCCGTTGTTGCGCGCGCGCCGCCCAGCACCGTCGAGGAAGCCTCTCCTGCTCCACCCACCGCCCTGCCCCGCCTCCGCGCGCCCGAGCATTCGGTCGACCGCGCCCGGTTCGCCGTCCCGAGAACGGTTGCCGGCTCGATCAGCCCTTCCCGGTAGGCGGGAGCTGCTCACTTGCGGAGTCAGGATCAGGGCGCAGAAGCGGCGATCGGCGGCGGTTCCCCTCGACCTTTGACGGTGAGATCCGGCACCCCGGTCCACGAGAAGCTCCCGTCCGCCCGCACGTGGATTCCGAGACGCTCACGCCCGAGCCTGACGTCGTCGAGCTCGACGCTCCCCCACTCGGGCGGGAGCGCAGGTGACAGCGTGAGGGTCCCGTTCGGGACGTCGGGGTCGAGGCCGAGCAGTGCCGTGAGGATGCCGATGGGCGACGCCGCGGCCCAAGCCTGCGGCGAGCCGGCGGCGGGGTAGGGGACGGGGCCGGGGACCTCCTGCTTGTCGAACCCGCAGTAGAGCTCGGGGAGGCGACCGGAGAAAAATGCCGCGGCCTCGATCAGCCCTGCTGCCACCTGCCGGGCATGGCGCACGAACCCGTAGCGGACGAGCCCGCCGACGCAGAGCGCCGTGTCGTGCGGCCACACCGAGCCGTTGTGGTAGCTCGCCGGGTTGTATGCGCCCATGGTGGTGGCGAGCGTCCGGATGCCGTAGCCGCTGAACAGCTCCGGAGAGAGGAGCCGCTCGGCCACCCTGGCCGCCTTGTCGGGGTCGACGACGCCGGCCCAAAGCGCATGGCCCATGTTGGACGCCAACGCATCGATCGGACGTTTCTCCGCGTCCAGGCCCACCGCGAACCAACCACGGTCGGCGAGCCAGAGGTCCTCGTTGAAGCGACGCCTCAGCGATGAGGCGCGATCTGCCCAATGGGACGCGGTCGTGGCGTCGCCGCGGCGAGCGGCCAGCTCGGCCCGGGCGCGGTAGGCGGCGTAGACGTAGGCCTGGACCTCGACCAACGCGACGGGCGGCTGGGCGACGTTGCCGTCGGCATAGTTGACGCCGTCAGCGGAGTCCTTCCAGCCCTGATTGCGCAATCCTCGGTCGGTGGGCCGCGCGTACTCGACGTAGCCGTCACCGTCCTTGTCGCCGTAGTCCTCGATCCAGCTGAGCGCGGCGTCAGCGGCGGGGAGGAGCGCGTCCACCACCTCGCGCTCGGCGCCCCAGCGTGCGAGCTGGCCGAGCACGACGACGAACAACGGCGTGGCGTCCACCGACCCGTAATAGCGTTCGGCGCCTCCGAGGGCGAGGGAAACGTCGGCGCCGAAGCGCAGCTCGTGGAGGATCCGGCCCGGCTCCTCTTCGCTCAGGGGATCGACGACCGTTCCTTGGTGACGAGCGAGGGCTCGAAGCGTGCCGAGCGCCAGGTCGGGATCGATCGCCATGGTGAGCGAGCTGGTGATGAGCGAGTCCCTGCCGAACAGCGCCATGAACCACGGCGCACCGGCGGCGACCACGTCGAGGTCGGGCTCCCCCGGGTCTGCGAGGCGGAGCGCTGCGAGGTCGTCCTGGCTCCGCGTCACAGTCAAGGTGAGCGGCAGCGACTGGGAGCGGAGCGTGGGGCTCTCCCTGTGCCGCTGGGCGATCTCGCGGACGGGGATGGTGTGCTCGATCGGCACGCCGAGCGGGAAGCGAACGGGAAGCTCCTCACCGTCCACCTCGGCCACGACGGCGACAGAGGCGTGCCACTCGCCCTGGGGCGGCACGACCATGGTGTACGTGAGCGAGTCGGCGACCACCGAGGCCCCGGGGGCCAGCACTCTCACTCCCCGGTCGCTTCGACCGTGCCGTGCGCTTGCCTGCCAAGTCTCGTCCGCCGCAGTCACCGTGACGGGGGCCGGCGGTTCTTCGCGCCCCGCCTTGACGGCGAACAGGTCGGCGAAGTCGGCCGCCACCTCCAAGGTGAGCGTCAGGCCGGCCGCCTCACTGCCGTAGTTGTGGACCGAGAGGTCTTCGCGCATCCCGCTTCCTACGTAACGGCGCCGCTCGACGAGGACCGTCGGCTCGATGTGGCCGTCCCTCAGCCTGGTGCGCGCAACGAAGACGCCCGCGAACGGCTCCGCGGTGTACCCGCCCAAGGGGTCGAGACGAGCCCCGTCCATGAGGAGTCGCCAGCGAGAGATGATCCGTGCGTCGCGGACGAACAGCCCCTGGGTGGGGCCATCGATGTCCCCGCCGCGGCCGCTCACCGCGAAGCAGGTCCCTTCGACGAGTATCTGACCACCCCGATCGGGGGACTCGGCGCTGAAGCCCGAAGCCCCCTGCTGGCGCAGATCCGCTGTGACCCGCGGACGACGGGGTACCTCGCGTCCTTCCCCTGCCTGCGCTGGGACCACGGCGATCAAGATAACCACCCACATGGCGGCACCTTCTGGCATCCGGGTCGGAAAGTCCTGGCGCGGGCAGCGGGCGGGCACCGGCGCGCAGGAGACGGAGCGCCACAGGCCTGACGTCTGTCTGCGGCGGCCCGTCATCGCTTCACGCCAGGCCGTCGCGCGGTCTGGCACTCGTCGTCTGAGAGTGCTAATCTTTGCTTTGTCACCGGTGATGCGCACGAGCGTCTCGCACGCGCGTTGTGGAGGTGATGTTCGTGACCGAGGTCTCCCGGCCCTCTGGGGCGTTGACCAGGTCGTCCCGTGCCACTGCGCGGTCGACCTCGCAGCCGTCCATCTCGAGGGGAATGTTCCACGCGACGGCCGCCGTTCGACCGCGGAAAGAGGACCGGGAGCCCCCTGGCACGGCTGCCCTGCCACGTCCAGACGCCGACGGCCTGCGGCAGACGCCCGGCGGCCGACCACTACGCATCGGGATCGTCGCCCCGCCGTGGTTCTCCGTGCCTCCCTCCGGCTACGGCGGGATCGAGGCGATGGTGGCCGGCCTGGTGGATGGCCTCGTGGCGCGTGGCCACTTCGTGACCCTGATCGGCGCGGGTGAGGGGAGAACCGCCGCCCAGAGGTTCCACGCCACCTTTTCCGAACCTCCATCAGCCCGACTTGGCGACCCGATGCCCGAGGTGCTCCACGCTGCGTCGGCGGCAGCCCTCGTCGAGCGCGAAGAGCTCGACATCGTGCACGACCACACGCTGGTCGGGCCGCTGCTCGCCCGGGGCCGGGGTGTGCCTACCGTCGTGACCGCGCACGGTCCGGTCCGGGGAGAGCCCGGCGACTATCTCGTCGCTCTCGGTTCGTCCGTCGACGTCGTCGCCATCTCGAGGGCTCAGCGCCAGCTGCGTCCCGAGGTCAACTGGCTCTCGACGGTGCACAACGGGGTGGACGTCGACTCCTTCCCAATGGGGCGAGGGGACGGTGGGTACCTCCTCTTCCTCGGCCGCTTCAACCCCGACAAGGGAGCGCACCTGGCGATCGACGTCGCTCGGAGCGCGGGCCGGCGACTTCTTCTCGCCGGGAAGCTCAACGAGGCGGCCGAGAAGTCCTATTTTGCCGCCGCAGTCGCCCCGAGGCTCGGTCACGGGGTCGAGTACGTAGGCGAGGCTGACGCCGCCACGAAGCGGGAACTTCTCGCGGGGGCCGAGGCGCTGCTCTTCCCGGTTGACTGGGACGAGCCGTTCGGTCTCGTCATGGTGGAGGCGATGGCCTGCGGGACTCCGGTCATCGCGCTCCGGCGCGGGAGCGTGCCCGAGATCGTGGTCCATGGCGAGACGGGGTTCGTGGTCGACGAGCCAGAGCGTCTTGTCGAGGCGGTCGGAGCGGTCGATACCATCGATCGCGAGCGTTGCCGGTCCCGGGCCAAGGTGTTCGACACCTCCCGGATGGTCGAGGGCTACGTGGCCGCCTACCGGGCGGTCGTGGAGGGGCGGGAGCTTTGTGCCGCGGCGCGGCCGGACGACCCGGTGCTCGTCTCGGCCAGGCCGCTGGACCACCTGATGCCCTCCGCCAGCAGGCAGCAGTCCGACGGCGTGGCTCCGACCGAAGATGCCGACCGGCGACACCGACTGCTGATGCCGACGGCGGAGTCCGACGGTGTCGGCACCGCTCGTTCCCCGCGGGCTCGTCGCTGAGCTCGAGATCCGAAGCGTGGCCTGCAGCGGGATCGGTGACGACCTCGGTCTCGACGACCATGTCGCCGATGACGCCGTGTCGCCGTCGACGCGGAGATACCGCTCGGCTCGGGCTCGGGCCGGGGGCGACCCGCCCCACTACGTGGATTTCCAGGCTGCAGGACAGCACATCAGGTCGGCGCTCCGGATGCCGAACATGTCGCGCAGGGCCCACATCGCCGCCAGCTCCCCGCAGCGCCCGTGGACACCCGGGCCTGGCGGCGTGGCGCTCGAGCAGAGGTAGACCCCTCGGAGCGGAACCCGGTAGGGGTTCCAGCGCGCCGCGGGCCTGGCGAGGGTCTGGCGTGCGTCCAGGAGCCCGCAGGCGATGTCGCCTCCGACGTAGTTCGCGTTCTCGGCCCCCATGCGCGCGGCGGAGCGCACCGACTTCGCAAGCACGAGGTCGCGAAAGCCCGGAGCGAAGCGCTCGACCTGCGAGGCGATCGCCTCGCTCATGTCCCGATCGGACCCTGCCGGCACGTGGCAGTAGGTCCAGAAGGTCTGCTTGCCTGCAGGCGCGCGCGTGGGGTCGACCACTCCGGGCTGCACGGCGAGCACGAAGGGGCGCTCCGGGTGCCGGCCCCTCGCCACGTCCGCCTGGGCGGCCCCGACCTCGTCGAGCGTGCCGCCGACGTGAACCGTCCCGGCGCGCCGGCACGCGTGCGCGCTCCAGGGAACGGGGCCGTCGAGCGCCCAGTCCACCTTGCACACGCCGGGCCCGTACCGAAAGCGGCGGAGCTGGCGGGCGTAGCGGTCGGGCAGCTGGTCGCCGGCGATGGCGAGGAGCCCCCGCGGACTGACGTCGAGCAGCACCACGTGAGCGGCGGGGAGCTCGCGCAGCGACCTCACCGTCTCGCCCGTCACGACCGCCCCGCCACGCTCGGCGAGGAACGCCGCCAGCGCGGCGGCGATGCCGGCGCTTCCCCCCTCGACCACCGGCCAGCCCACTCCGTGGGCGAGGCTTACGAGGAAGAGGGCGACGCCTCCGGTGGCGGGTGCCGTGAGGGGCCGCATGGCGTGGGCCCCAGCGCCGGCGAGCAGCGCGCGCGGGCCGGCACCCTCGAACCGGCGGACGAGCGACTCGGTCGATCGCCACCCGGAGGCGACGAGGCGGGCCCCCGTACGCGCGCCGGCCGGCACCGTCCGGTGCGAGGAAAGGGCCGCGGCGGCGAGCCCGTCGGGCTCGCCCGCAAGTGGGCCGAGCAGCCGGCGGTACGCCCGTCTGTCGTCGCGGCCGAAAGACGCCGCGGTCTCGTCGACGCCGCGGTGCGCGGCGACCGCCCGGTCTCCCCCGAGGGGGTGCGCGAACGGGACCACGGGCTGGAGGAGGCGTGCGCCGTGCGTCTCGAGCCCGAAGCGGCGGAAGAAGGGTGATGCGACCGCCAGCGGGTGTGCCGCCGAGCAGACGTCGTGGCGGAACCCCGGCAGCGTCAGCTCCTCGGTCCGGCAGCCGCCGCCGATGTCGTGGGCCGCTTCGAGCACACGCACGGACAATCCGGCCGCGGCGAGGACGACGGCCGCCGCGAGGCCGTTGGGCCCCGCCCCGACCACGAGCGCGTCGGTCCGGTCAGAGCCCACGGGACCCGCTCACCCGGCTGCGTGCGCCCACCAGCGCCCGCCATGCCGCTCGAGGTGGACCTCGACGCCGAAGCACTTCGACACGAGCGGCGCGGTCAGCGCGTCCTCGAGCCGCCCTGTGGCGAGCTTGCGGCCCTCGGCCAGGAGAAGGCAGTGGGTGAACCCGGAGGGCACCTCCTCGAGGTGGTGGGTCACGAGGACCATCGCCGGCACGCTCGGATCCGACGCCAAGGAACCGAGACGCGTGACCAGACGCTCCCGAGCCGCGAGGTCGAGACCTGCAGCCGGCTCGTCGAGCAGGATCAGCTCGGCCGCACCCATGAGCGACCGAGCGATCAGCACCTGCTGGCGCTCTCCCTCCGAGAGGAGGCCGAAGGGGGCGTCGGGCAGGATCGCAGCCCCGTGGCCCGTGACCCGCGCGAGCATGCGATCGGCGGCGGCCCAATCCGCCTGCGTGTAGCGGTGCCTGACCGGGAGCAGGGCAGCGTCCCGCCCGGTCACGACCACCTCCCTCGCGCTGAGGAACGGGCGCAGCGCCCGAACTGTGGACGCGCTCACCAAGGGGATCCTGGCGCGAACGGTCCGGAGGTCGCTCCGGCCGAAGCGCTGGCCGACGACCGAGACCGATCCGCGGCTCGGCATGAGCCTGGCGCCGGCGACCCGGAGGAGGGTCGTCTTCCCGGAGCCGTTGGGCCCGAGCACGACCCAACGGTCCTGCGGGCCGACTTCCCAGTCGACCGCGTCGAGGATCGGCCTTCCGTCGCGGACGACGGACACCTTGGAGAACGAGATCGCCGGGCCGGGGGCCCTCTGGGCCGCCCCAGGCGTGGCTGGCACAGGCGTGGCCGCCCCAGGCTCGGCTGCGAGGGGCTCGGCTGCGAGGGGCTCGGAAGCCACGGGCGCGGCTTCGAGGGACTCGACGACGACGGGCTCGGGCATCTACGGAGTCTGCCTCACAACGGCCAACGAGGATCGAGCG
>JAKAOD010000159.1 GCA_021823365.1 Actinomycetes bacterium
ACCGCGAGGAACGGGCCGAAGGGCAGGCGGGTCTTCCGCCCCGCCCTGCCTGCGAGGACGAGGACGGCGCCGACGGCGCCGCCGGCGAGGAAGCCGGCGAGGAAGCCGACGAGCGCGACGCGGTAGCCGAGCCACCCGAGGAACAGGCCGCAGAGCGCGGCAAGGCGGACGTCGCCGAAGCCGATCCCCCGCGGGGCGACGAGGTAGAGAGCCCCGAAGGCGGCCAGCGCCATCGCCCCGGCGACGGCGGCCCGCCCGAGCGCCGCCCAGTCCCCCGTCCCAGCCGAGGCGACGACGAGGAGGGGCGCACCGAGGGCGGCGGTCACCCAGATGATCGGCGTGGGGAGCCGCATCCGCTCGAGGTCGATGTCGCTCAGCGCGACGAGCGCGGCGGCGAGCACGCAATAGGCGGGCACCGCCCATCCGGTCCCGACGCGGGCCGCCACCGCGATGAAGAGCAGGGCAGTGCCGAGCTCGAGCGCCGGGTAGCGCAGCGAGATCGGGGCGCCGCAGGCGCGGCAGCGCCCCCGGCGCAGCAGGTAGGAGACGACCGGCACGTTGTCGACCGGGCGGATCGCCGCGCCGCACGCCGGGCAGCTCGACCCGGGGGCGACGATCGAACGCCGCTCGGGGACGCGATGGACGACCACGGTGACGAATGACCCGGCCGCGAGGCCGACCACTCCGGCGAGCGTCACGACCAGCACGTTCATGTTCCGACCTGTGTCTTACGGCAACTGGCGCCGGGGTTCAACCCTGGGGCGTCATCTGCCGTCAGAACGGGCAGGAGGCGCACTGTGGCCTTTGAGGTCGAGACGATGCCGGAGGCTCCCCGCGGACGCGGCTGCATGTCGCGGCCCGGCATGGGAAGCCCACGGGCGTGCCGGACGGCACGCCGGAGGTCCCCGCAGACGTGGTGGTGACAGACAGCCGGGCCGGGCCGGGCACTGGTACGCCCGAGGGGGACGAGTTCGAGCAGGCGCGGGTCGCCGCCTTCCGCGCCGGCTTCGACTTCGTCGACCTCGACGTCTACGACGTCGACCCGACGGCCGCGGCGGCGTTCCCCGAGCACCGCGCCCGGCGGGACCACGCCGTGCCGATCGGCTGGCGCTACGGCCTGCCCGTCGTCGCCGTGGCAACGCCCGAGGACAACTTCATCCTCGAGGACGTCTACCTGACGACCGGCCGGGACATCCACGTCGTCGTCGCGACGAAAGGCCAGATCGACCGCTGCATCGACATCGTCTACGGCCACATGAAGCCGGGCAGGCGCCCGAAGCAGAAGCCGGCTCCCGACATCCCGACGTCGCTGCCGAGCGTGTCCTCCTCGCATGCGACGGCGGCGGCGGCGACCCCGAAGCCGGGCATCGGCACCTACGAGCTCTACCCGCCGGGGACGATGCCGGGCGATGGGTGGTTCTCCGAGCTGCCGGGCCTTCTCGCCGAGCCGCTGCCGGCGGAGAACGGCGCGGGCGGGGGAGCGGCCGCCACGATCGACGCGCCGGCGGTTCCGGCGCTCGGCGGCGAGCCGGCGGCCGACGTCGGGATCGACGTCCCGAGCGGCTTCGCCGAGACCCCTGCGCTCGACCTGGGCGCGCCCCCCGTCGAGGCCGAGGCGCTCCCGGCGGCGGCCGAGCCCGAGGTGGAGAGCACTGCCGAGGCCGCCTATGCGCCGCCGGGCGTCGGGATCGCCGACGCCGACCTCCTCGTCGACCTCCCCGCCCTCGAGCGCGTCCTCGTCGAGACCTTCAAGGTCGACGAGGAGAAGATGGCCGAGGCACTCCGCCAGCAGGAGGAGACAGGCCGCCCGCTCAGGGAGGTCGTCGCCGAGCTGAAGCTCGTCTCGGACGTCGACCTCCACCGTGCGCTCGCGATGGTCGTCGGCGTCGACTTCGTCGACCTCAACAACTGGACCATCGACCCTACGGCCTCCACGCTGCTCCCCGAGTCTCTCGCACGTCGCTACCACATCCTCGCGATCGGCCACCGGGACGGGACGCCCCTGATCGCCACGACGAACCCGACGGACGTCTTCGCGCTCGACGACGTGCGCACGGTCCTCGGGCGCGAGGTCGCGACGGTGATCTGCACGCCTCAGCAGATCGAGGAGTACCTGCTCCGCATCTACCGCAAGAGCGACGAGGCCGACCTCGCCGCCCAGACGGCCGTCAAGCACGCCCGGCAGGCGGAGGCGCCCCAGCTCGCAGAGCTCAACGACCTCCATGCCGTGGTCGAGGACGCCCCGATCGTCAAGTTCGTCAACCTCATCCTCCGCCAGGCGCTCGACGAGCGCGCCTCGGACGTCCACCTCGAGCCGACCGCCGACGAGCTCCAGGTGCGCTTCCGGATCGACGGCGTGCTCCACCACGTGACGAGCGTCGCAAAGGCGATCCAGGGAGGCGTGACCTCGCGCCTCAAGATCATGTCCAACCTGGACATCGCCGAGCACCGCATCCCCCAGGACGGCAGGATCTCGCTCTCGGCGGGGCGACGCGAGATCGACCTCCGCGTCGCCACGCTACCGACCGTCCACGGCGAGAACGTCGTGCTCCGGGTGCTCGACAAGTCGACCGCCCCGCTCGACCTCGAGCGGCTCGGCTTCCTCCCCGACGTCATCGAACGCTACGAGGAGTCCTACCGCAACCCGTCCGGCACGGTGCTCGTCACCGGCCCGACGGGCTCGGGCAAGTCGACGACGCTCTACGCGACGCTCAACCGGCTCAACAGCCCCGAGCGCAACCTCATCACGGTCGAGGACCCCGTCGAGTACCAGATCCGGGGCATCAACCAGGTGCAGGTCAACCCCCGCGCCGGCTTGACCTTCGCCAACGCGCTCCGCTCGATCCTGCGCGCCGACCCCGACGTCATCCTCATCGGCGAGATCCGCGACCGGGAGACGGCGACGATCGCCGTCGAGGCGGCGCTCACCGGCCACCTCGTGCTCAGCTCGCTCCACACCAACGACGCGGCCAGCGCACCGATGCGCCTCGTCGAGATGGGCGTCGAGCCGTTCCTCGTCTGCTCGGCGCTCGACTGCGTCCTCGCCCAGCGCCTCGCGCGGGTGCTCTGCGACAACTGCGCCGAGGAGCACGAGCCGACCGAGGAGGAGCTCAAGGCGGCGCACTGGGTGCCGGAGGTCATGCCCGACGACGGGCCGCTCCGCTTCCGGAGGCCCGTCGGCTGCCAGGCCTGCAGCAGGACCGGCTACCGCGGGCGGATCGCGGTGCAGGAGGTGCTCACCGTCAGCGAAGAGGTGGAGCGGGCGATCCTCGCCCGCGTCTCGACAGAGGAGATCAAGCGCCTGGCGGTGTTCGAGGGGATGTCGACCCTCGAGCGCGACGGGCTTCGCAAGGCGGCCATGGGGCTCACCAGCCTCGAGGAGATCCTGAGGGTGATCGTATGAGCGTCGACACGCAACCGGTCTCCAAGTGGTCCCAGAGCGTCGTCGACGCTCTCGTCTCGAGCGGCCGGCTCGGGCTCGACGACGCCCGGCAGGCGATCAGGCGCGCCGCGGCGGGCGTGCCGGTCCTCACCGTGCTCGCGCAGGAGGGGCTCGTCACGATGGAGGACGGGCTCGCCTGCCTGTCGGCCATCTCGGGCGTCCGGGCGATCGACGCCGTCTCGGCGCCGCCCGCCCCCGAGGCGCTGCTCGCGGTGCCGCTCGAGGTCGGGCGGCGCTTCCGCTCGATCGGCTACCGCATCGAGGACGGCCGGATCGTCATCGCCTGCGCCGAGCCGCTCGGGGTGGCCGAGCTGCGCACGATCGCCGGCGTCCTCGACTGCGGCCTCGCCGGGTGCGTGCTCGCCGCCCCCTCCGTCGTCGACGAGATCCTGGAGGGGACCGAGGCGTACCAGATGGCGACCGCCGGCGCGGCGCCACCGGCCAGGCCGGACGCGCCCGCGGCGCCTGGCGAGGTCCTCGGCGAGGTCGGGGGCCATGACGCCCCTGGGGAACAGGGCACGGCCGAGCCGGAAGGCAGTCCTCGCACAGCCTCGGCCCCGGCGGCCGGCTACGACTGGCGCGGCCCGACCGCGACAAGCCCGGCGGGCGGAGCGGGAAGCCCCCTGGGCGGATCGGGCGGCGCTGCCGCCGGAGGCGGCCAGGGGGCAGCACGATGGGACCGCAACGCCCCCCCGCCCCCAGGCGACGGCACGCATCGCGCGGGCAGCGCGTCCGAGTCGCTCCGCCTCGACCTCGACTCGCTCCTCACCTACGCCGTCGAGAACGGCGCCTCGGACCTCCACATCGCCGAGGGGTTCCCTCCGGCGATCCGGGTCGACGGGTCGATCCGGCCGATCGAGGGCATGCCGGTCCTCGACGGCAACCAGGTCCGGCGGATGGTCTACAACATCCTCCCCCAGACCCAGCGCGAGAAGTTCGAGGCGACGAAGGAGCTCGACACCTCCCACTCGGTGCACAACGTGGGGCGCTTCCGTGTCAACGTCTTCCAGCAGCGCGGGGCGATCGGTGCGGTGCTCCGCACCATCCCCCACAAGATCCCGCCGTTCGACTCCCTCGGGATCCCGAAGGTCGTCGCCTCCTTCGCCGAGCTGCGGCGCGGGCTCGTCCTCGTCACAGGACCTACGGGCTCGGGCAAGACGACGACGCTCGCCGCGCTCGTCGACATCATCAACCAGACGAAGCCGCTCCACATCGTCACCGTCGAGGACCCGATCGAGTTCCTCCACCACCACGGGAAGTCGATCGTCAACCAGCGCGAGGTCGGCCAGGACACGTCGTCCTTCGCCGAGTCGCTCCGCCACGTGCTGCGCCAGGACCCCGACGTCATCCTCGTCGGCGAGATGCGCGACCTCGAGACCATCTCGACGGCGATCACCGCCGCCGAGACCGGCCACCTCGTCTTCGCGACCCTCCACACCCAGGACGCCCCCCAGACGATCGACCGCATCATCGACGTCTTCCCGCCGAACCAGCAAGACCAGGTGCGCGTCCAGCTCGCCGGGACCCTCGAGGCGATCGTCACCCAGCAGCTGATCCTCGCCGCGGGCGGCGTCGGCCGGGTCGCGGTCTGCGAGGTGATGGTCTGCACGCCGGGCATCCGCAACCTCATCCGCTCCTCCAAGTCCCACCAGGTCTACTCACTCATGCAGACCGGAGGCGCCGAAGGCATGCAGACGATGGACCAGGGGCTCGCGATCGCCGTGCGCGAGCAGAAGATCACCGAGTCCATGGCCCTCGACCGCTCGCACGACCCGAAGCAGCTCCTCGACTACCTGAGGTCCTGAGCCGACAATGACGACGACCTACGACTACAAGGTCCGCGACCAGACGGGCAAGCTCGTCAAGGGGCGGCTCGACGCCGACAGCGTCTCGCTCGTCGCGACGCGCCTTCGAGACATGGGCTACCTCCCCGTGGAGATCAAGCGCGGCTCGGCGGTCAACCTGCGCGGCGACGTCCAGATCCCCGGCCTCACCGACCGGGTCGGGCTGAAGGACGTGGCGATGGTCTCACGACAGCTCGCGACGATGATCCAGGCGGGGCTCCCCCTGATCCGGTCGCTGAGCGTGCTCGTCGAGCAGATCCAGTCGAAGAAGCTGCGCGAGACGATCGTCGAGATCCGCTCCGACATCGAGAAGGGGACGTCCTTCTCGGTGGCGCTCGAGAAGCACCCGAAGATCTTCCCGCCGATCTACGTCTCGATGATCAGAGCCGGAGAGGCGAGCGGCCAGCTCGCCCTCGTCCTCGAGAAGCTCGCCACACGACTCGAGAAGCAGGTGGAGCTGCGGGGCAAGGTCCGCTCCGCCTTCACCTACCCGATCGTCGTCGTCTGCGTCGTCGTCGTCATCGTGACGGCGATGATGATCTTCGTCGTCCCCACCTTCAAGCGCCTCTACAGCTCGCTCCACGGGACGCTCCCGCTCCCGACCCGGATCGTCATCAAGATCTCCGACGTCCTCGCGAGCTTCTGGCTGCTCGCGGTCATCGGCGTGATCATCGCCCTCGTCGCAGCGTTCATCACGTGGAAACGCACTCCGAAAGGCGAAGAGCTGTTCGACAAGTTCAAGCTCCGGGTGCCGGTCTTCGGGAAGCTGACCTTGAAGATCGCCATCTCGCGCTTCTCCTCCACGCTCTCCGTGCTGCTCCAGTCCGGCATCGGCATCATCGAGGCGCTCGAGATCACCGCCGACAACGTGGGCAACTGGGTCGTCGCGGCTGCGGCGCGAGGCGCCCAGGACGGCGTGCGCGAAGGTCGCTCCCTCGCCGCGACGTTGGCGCAGTACCCCGTGATCCCGACGATGGTCACCCAGATGATCGAGACAGGCGAGGAGTCCGGCACGGTCGGCGACATGCTCGGCCGCGTCGCGACCTTCTACGACAACGAGATCGACGCCACGGTGAGCAGCCTGACCTCGCTCCTCGAGCCGGCGCTCATCGTCTTCATGGGGGCGGCCGTCGGGCTCATCGTCGTCAGCCTCTACCTGCCGATGTTCGACTACGTGAAGCTGCTCCAGCCTGGCGGACCCGCCGGCCAGTGAGGTGAGCCCATCCATGACGACAAGGCGCACGTCGCCAGCTCGAAGAGAGGCGCAATGAGCGGCAGCATCGGGATCGAGATCAGCTCGGGTTCGGTTCGGATCGCCGCCGCCGGCGAGGGAAGGGGGCGCCCGCGGCTCGTCCGCTACGCCGAGGCGCCCCTCCCCTACGGCGCCGTGGTCGACGGGATCGTCGTCGACAGGCAAGCCGTCCGCAGCGCCGTCGCGAACTGCGTCGCCAAGGGGGGATTCAAGCCGAGCCGCACGACAGGGGTCCTCCGCGCCCGGGTGAGCGTCGCCGGGCTCAGGGCCATCATCCGCGAGATCGAGATGCCTCCGGTGCCGGACGCCGAGCTCGACGGCGCCGTCAAGCTCCAGGCCGGGGAGATGCTCCCGTTCCCGCTCGAGCGGACGCTGCTCTCGGCGCGCTTCGTCGACGCCGCCGCGCACGGCGGATCCGCCGGCACGGCGATCGAGACCGGAGAGCGCCGCCGGGTGCTGGTCGCGGCGGCGCACCGGGACCTCGTCGAGCCGGTCATCGACGTCGTGACCGGAGCGGGGAT
>JAKAOD010000160.1 GCA_021823365.1 Actinomycetes bacterium
CGATCTGTGCGCCTTGGTCGCGTCGCCGACGAGCAGGTCCACCTCGGCGGGGCGCAGGAACCGATCGTCGACGACCACATGCTGCTCCCAGTCAAGACCGGCACCGGCGAACGCGAGCTCGCAGAGCTCGCGCACCGAGTGGGTCTCCCCGGTCGCCACGACGTAGTCGGCAGGCTCGTCCTGCTGGAGCATCAGCCACATCGCACGGACGTAGTCCGCGGCGTAGCCCCAATCACGCTGGGAGTCGAGGTTTCCCAGAGCGAGCTTGTCGTCGAGGCCGCAGGCGATCCGTGCGACCCCGTGGGTGACCTTGCGCGTGACGAACTCGAGGCCGCGGCGTGGCGACTCGTGGTTGAACAGCATGCCCGAGGACGCGTGGAGGCCGTAGGACTCGCGGTAGTTCACCGTGATCCAATGCCCGTACACCTTCGCCACACCGTAGGGGCTGCGCGGGTAGAAGGGGGTCGTCTCTTTCTGTGGGACCTCGTGCACCTTCCCGAACATCTCAGACGAGCTCGCTTGGTAGAAGCGGATCTCCGGGTCGACGATGCGGATCGCGTCGAGGAGCCTCGTCACCCCGAGCGCCGTCGTCTCGCCGGTGAGGACAGGCTGGGTCCAGCTCGTCTGGACGAAGGACTGAGCCGCGAGGTTGTAGACCTCGGTCGGACGGTGGTCGCGCAGCACCGCGATCAGGGACACCTCGTCGAGCAGGTCGGCTGGGACCAGGCTGATGCGGTCCTGGATGTGGGCGATGCGCTCGAAGTTGAGCGTGCTCGATCGCCGCACGACGCCGATCACCTCGTAACCCTGCTCGAGCAGGAGCTCGGCCAGGTACGAGCCGTCCTGTCCGGTCACGCCGGTGATGAGCGCGCGTCTCGCCGTCATCGCTGACACCACCGTCACGGTAGCCGAGCCGGCACGGGCGCAGCCTGCGGCAGGGGGCGTGCAGAGACCTCGGTACAGTGCGCTGGTGCCGAGGGCCGCTCTCGTCTCGTTTCGCCTGGGCGGAGGCGACGGCGTCTCCATCGAGGCGAAGAAGTGGTCGTGGGCGCTCGAGCGGCTGGGCTTCGAGACCTACCGCGTCGCGGGCAGGCTCGGTGGCGGGGGGACCGCCGAGTGTGCAGCCGGGGCCACCGCGGACCGGGTGCTGCCGGGCCTTTCGTTCGACGCCGCGTCGGCGCCGGCCCGGGAGGACGTGGAGTCGGCGCTCGCCGACGCGGACCTGGTGGTCGTGGAGAACCTCTGCTCCCTCCCGCTGAACGCCGCCGCCGCCGAGGTCGTCGCCGCCGTCCTCGCGGGCCGCCCCGCGGTCCTCCATCACCACGACCTCCCCTGGCAGCGGCCGCAGTTCGCGCACTGGCCACCACCGCCCGACGATCCCGCCTGGCGCCACGTCACCATCAACGAGCGCAGCCGACGCGAGCTCGCCGCGCACGCCATCGAGGCGACCACCGTCTACAACGCCTTCGACCTGGACCCCCCGGCAGGGCGGCGCGCCGAGACCCGTGCCGCGCTCGGCGTCGCACCGGGCGCGCGCCTCGTGCTGCAACCGACGCGTGCGCTCCCCCGAAAGCGCGTCGGCGCCGCGACGAGGGTGGCGGAACTGCTCGGGGCGACGTACTGGCTGCTCGGCCCCGCGGAGGACGGGTATGGCCCCGAGCTCGAGCGCGTGCTCGCCGCGGCGCACTGCCCCGTGCGGCGGGGGGCGCCACAGCTCGCGGACGGGCGCGCGGCCACCGTCGACGACGCGTACGCCGCGTGCGACGTGGTCGCACTGACCTCAGACGTCGAGGGGTTCGGGAACCCCTCGGTCGAGTCTGCGACCCACCGCCGCCCGCTCGTGATCGGGCCCTACCCCGTGGCGGCCGAGCTTCGGGCGTTCGGCTTCCGGTGGTTCACCGAGTCGGCCGACGACCTCGCGGAGCTCGAGGCGTGGCTCGAGGCGCCCGACCCTGCGCTCTTGGACCACAACGCAGCCGTTGCGCGCCGCCACTTCGACCTCGCGAACCTGCCCGCCCGCCTCGAGGCGGTGCTCACGTGCCTCGGCGCGCTTCGGGGCGACCACGTGCGTCGATCGGCACGAGCTTCCCGTGCTCCCGGTGCCCGTGCCGAAAGCGACGGGCGCGGTTCGCGGCGTCGTGTGACGTCGGCGATGCAGCCCGGACCCTCCCGCGCGGACGACGTGCACCAGCGACGAGGGGCGCGCCGTCTCAGCGGCGGCGAGCGCCGCCGCCAGCTCTTCGACACGGCACTCCGGCTCTTCGCCGAACGCGGCTACGAGTCGACGACGATGGACGAGATCGCCGACGCCGCCGGGGTGACGAAGCCTCTCCTCTACCAGCATTTCTCCTCGAAGCGCGCCCTCTACCGGGAGCTCTTGGACTCGATCGCAGACGACCTCCTCGCAGAGATCGACGCCGCCACCGCGGCGGCACCCGGGCCGCGGGAGCAGGTGGCGGGCGGCTTCGCCGCGTACTTCCGGATGCTCGTCACGCACGAGACAGCCTTCCGCCTGCTCTACAGCAGGAGCAGCGCGACCGGCCTTGAGCTGGGCAGCGCGCTGCGGAAAGTGGAGGACGCGATCGCAGAGGCGATCGACCCGCTCATTGCCGCGGGGCTCGACCCGGACCATCGCCGTTTCCTCGCGTACGCGGTCGTGGGCATGGCCGAGGGGGCGAGCCGCCACTGGCTCGAGACGCAGAGCCGCACCCACGGTCCTGGAGGTGACGGTCGTGGAGGTGACGGTCCTGGAGGTGACGGTCCTGGAGGTGACGGTCCTGGAGGTGACGGTCCTGGAGGTGACGGTCCTGGAGGTGACGGTCCTGGGCGGGGGCCGGGGCGGGGCCGGGGGCCGGGCGAGGAGGCGCAGCGGCTCGCGAGCCGCCTGGCGATGTTCGCGTGGGCGGGACTGCGCGCGGTGCGCGCGGACTGAAGAGCCAGCGCACGTGTTGGGGCCTTCGCCGCCGCGCTGGCCTCTCACTCGAGGGCCTTCATCGTGAGGGCTCATGGTCAGAGCCTGCGCACGAGCTCCTCGCAAAGCGCCCACAGCTCCGTCGCGCACGCGACGTAGGCCGCGTCATTCCGGCCGGCGGGGTCCGTGACGTCGTCGTCGGGCTCGAGCGCAGCATGCTCGAGGTCCAACGCGGCGACTCGAGCCGAGAGCGGCGCAGGCCCGGGCCTGAGGTCCGCGGCGAGCCTCCGGAGCGCTCCCGTGCGCGGGGCCGCCTCCGGGTGACGGCGCCGCACGTAGCGGACGTGCGCCGACTCCATCGCGACGACCAGGTCTGCACCAGCGAGGTCCTCGGCGTCGAGCTGACGGCTCCGGTGCCCGGCCGCCGCGAACGCGTCGACCGGCTTCCCGGCAATCTCCGGAACAGTCAGGAGCGCAGCCAGGGTGCGCGCGCCGAGCGGGAGCCCGTCCACCGCGTGCGTCCCAGCCGTCCTGACCGACAGGGGGAGGCCGCGTCGGGCCGCGAGCTGCTCGAGCATGAGGCCCGCCATCACCGAGCGCGACGCGTTGCCCGTGCACACCACGAGCAACGACACGCGTCCCACACGCCCTCCGGTTGCGAGGGTACCCGGGCGGCGCACGGAGAGGGGCGGCGCACGGAGAGGGGCGGCGCACGGAGAGGGGCGGCGCACGGAGAGGGGCGGGCACGGAGAAGGGCGCGCGTGACGCGACCGGGCCCGCGAGCCGCCGCGTCAAGGGGGCGGAGCGGCCCTGTACCCGGGGTGTGAGCGGCTCATGGCTGGGGGAAACGGACCAGACGCTCGGCGAGCTCCGCCCGGAACGACGCGACGCTCTTCTCCTTGACGCTCTCGTAGCCGCGCACGCGGTCGGGAAGCCGCGCGATGCCGATCGCTGCGTCGAGGCTCTCGGGCGCGAGCTTCGAGAGGACCGATCGAAGCGCGTCGGCGTACTCGCCCGGCAGCTGCCGCTCGGTCCGGCGGAGCTCGGTCCGGCCGAACGGGTCGAGCGCGGTCCCCCGGACCCGTCTGGTGGACCGCAGCGCCAGCAACGCCGGACGGGACCAGCTGCCGAGCCGGATCTTGTGGCGCAGCCCCCTGGCGCGCAGCGCCGGCGGGTGGAGGAGCCAGGTGGTCTCACCCTCGGACGGGCCCACCGCCGGGAACTCGAGGAGGAGCCGGGCGACCTCGTACTCGTCTTTGTACGCGAGGAGCTTGTGGTAGCCGAACGCCACCCCTGCGGTCAGGCGGCCGTCGCCGCCCACGCGCCGCTCGGCGTCGGCGACGTCTGCGACCAGCCCCGCGAAACGACGGGCCAGCGCTTCGTCCTGGTAGCCGACGAGGTCCCCCGCGAGCCACTGGACGTGCGCACGGTCTGCGGCGGGCAACGACGAGAAGTCGATCGCCGAGACGATCCGCGCACCGGGCTGGTCCGGGCCCGCGCCGGCGGCGCCGGCGTCCCGGGCCCCACTGTCGACCGGGGCTCCGCCGGCGTCCCGGGCCCCACTGTCGACCGGGGCCCCGCCGTCGTCCGGGGCTCCGCCGGCGTCCCGGGCCCCGCCGGCGTCCCGGGCCCCACTGTCGACCGGGGCCCCGCCGTCGTCCCCGCCATGGTGCGCCGCGACCCAGCGGCGTCCAGCCTCGAACGCGGCGAGGTTGGCCTCGACCGTGACGCCGTTGCGCTCGATCGCGGAGGCGATCGAGCGTGCGGAGACCGGCAGCAGGCCGAGCTGGCTCGCCGCTCCGAGCAGCACCACGTTGGCCCCGGCCGCGGTGGCGCCCGCCTCGTGCGCGACGGCGACCGCGTCGAGGAAGATCGCGCGGCCGCTGGCCGCCGCGCCGGCCAGGCGCGCCTCGAGCTCGGCGACCGGCACCTCACGCGCCTCGACCCCGAGGACCATGGGCCCGCTCAGGCTGGCTGCGGACGAGCCGACGACCGCGCCGCGCCCGTGCGCCATGCTCTCCAGCACGCCCGGCGCGCCCGCCGCGACGAGGTCTGCCGCGATGAGGAGGTCGACCTCGTCTGTGCCCAGCACGTTCGACCGGTCCTGCGCGCCCGGCCCGATGCGAAGGTCCGAGATGACCGGTCCGGCCTTCTGCGAGAGCCCGGTCTGATCGAGCCCCCACACGTCGACGCCTTCGAGCAGCGCGGCCCACCCGAGGAGGTGCGCGCAGGTGACGACGCCGGTCCCGCCGATCCCCGCGATCCGCACGGTGACCGCCCGGTCGAGGCTGGCCACGGGTGCCGGCGGCGGCTCGGGACCTGCGGCCGCAGCCTTGCGAGAGCGCCTGGGGCCCACCCGCACCAGCGTGAACGCGGGGCAGTCGCCCTTCAGGCACGAGCGATCGAAGTTGCAGGATTCCTCGTCGACACGGGTCTTGGGCCCGAGCGGCGTGTCGACGGTCTGGAGCGCCAGACAGTTCGACTTCACCTGGCAGTCGCCGCAACCCTCGCACACCCGTTCGTTGATCACCACCCGCTCGGCCGGCACCGGGGCGAGACCGCGCTTGCGCTTGCGCCGCAGCTCGGTCGCGCACGGCTGGTCGTGGACGAGCACGGTCACGCCGTCGACCGCAGCGAGCTCCTCTTGGACCGCGACGATCTCGTCGCGAGGGCGCACGGACACGCCTCGCGGCAGCCGCACGCGACGGTAACGACGCACGTCGTCGGTCGTGATGACGACGCGTGCCGCGCCCTCGAGCAGCACCATGCGTGCGAGGCCGACCGGCGACCCGGTGCCGCCGACCACGTCCTGCCCGCCGGTCATCGCGGTCGCTCCGTTCCAGAGCACCTTGAAGGTGATGGGGACGCCCGCGGCGACCGCGGCGCGCACCGCCAACTGGCCCGAATGGAAGAAGGTGCCGTCGCCCACGTTCTGGACGAGATGGCGCTCTGCGACGAAGGGCTCCATGCCGATCCACTGGGCGCCTTCGCCGCCCATTTGCGTAATGCCGGCGAGCCGCCCGATGCGATCTTCGGGCATGTAGTGGACGATCGAGTGGCAGCCGATCCCCTCGCCGACGAGCGTGCCCTCGGGCACCACGGTGCTCACCGAGTGCGGGCAGCCCGGGCAGAACCACGGAATCCTCGTCGGCTCGGACGTCACGGACGTGAGCGCGATGCGCCGGCGCGGCTCGGGGGGCTCCTTCACGACTGTGCCGATGCTCGCACGGAGGACGGGCAGAAGGATGCGTGCGATGGACGCCGCATCCAGCACGCCGTGGCGCGGGACGAGCGGTCGGCCGTCGAGGTCGAGCTTCCCGAGCACGGCCGGGCTCTGCGGCCGACGGGCGATCATCGAGAGGAGCTGGCTCTCCACGAGCTCTCGGCGCTCCTCGAGGACGACGACCTGCTCGACGCCGTCCGAGAGCGACCGTGCGAACCCCTGCCCGATCGGGAACGGCATCCGCACCTCGCCGAGCGCCACGCCGCTCGCGCGCAGCGTGCCGAGGTCGAGCCCGAGGAGCCGGAGCGCCTCGACCAGCTCCGAGTAGACGATCCCCGCCGCCACGATCGAAAGACGCGCCCGGTCGGGCGCGACCACGAGACGGTTGAGCGAGTTCGCGTCGCCGTAGCGGGCTGCGGCACGGAGCCGGTCGGTGAGCACGGCGCGTTCGCGCTCGAGGGTGCTGGGCGTGAGGAGGTCGCCGGAGACCGGCGGTGCCACGTAGCCGTCGGGGATCACGGGCTCGGGCCACTCGCGCAGCGCCAGGGTGCCCTCGGAGTCCGCGACGGCCGTCGCGAGCTTGATCGCGACCCACGCGCCCGTAAAGCGCGAGAGCCTCACCGCGTGGCGGCCGAGATCCAGCACCTCCTCCAAGGACCGGGGGAAGACCACCGGCATGCCGAGGTCCGCGAGCGACGTCTCCGACGCGCTCGGCAGCGTGGACGACTTGGCGGTGGGATCGTCGCCGACGACCGCGATCGCGCCACCTGTCGCGGCGGCCCCCGCGAAGCTCGCGTGCCGCAACGCGTCCATGGCCCGGTCGAGCCCGGGCGCCTTCCCGTACCAGACGCCGAGCACCCCGTCGACGCGCGCGGTCGGGTTCAGGCTCGCGAGCTGGCTCCCCATCACCG
>JAKAOD010000161.1 GCA_021823365.1 Actinomycetes bacterium
CGATCCTTCATGCCAGCCTCCTCGCTGATAGCCCAGTGGGGAAGCACCCGGTGGTCCATGGACGTGTCAGCCGGTCGCTCACTGATCGGCGCTCTCTGGCGCGCAGCCCTATCGCCAGTCAGCACGTCCTGGGCCACCGGACCTCGCGGAACTCACAGTGGCGATCGAGTCGCGAGCGCGCTCGGCGATGGTCCGATGGCCACCAGGGGTGCGCCGACAGCCTCACGGCTCCCGACGAAGGAATGGTGGACCTGTGAGCCGCCCGGGTCGCCGAATCGGTGGGCTCCGAACGACGTCGAGTCGAGCCGCGAGGATGCGCCCGCCCCTCGGCCTCAGAGCACCTTGGAGAGGAATGCCTTGGTCCGCTCGTGCCGAGGGTTCGCGATGACGTCGCGTGGCCGGCCGGACTCGACGATGACGCCGCCGTCCACGAACACGAGGGCGTCGCCGGCCTCGCGCGCGAAGCCGATCTCGTGGGTGACGACGATCATCGTCATCCCTTCGGCGGCAAGCGCGCGCATGACGTCGAGCACCTCCCCGACCAGCTCGGGGTCGAGCGCGCTCGTCGGCTCGTCGAAGAGCATGAGCTTCGGCTGCATGGCGAGCGCCCGCGCGATGGCGACGCGCTGCTGCTGGCCGCCGGAGAGCTGGTTGGGGTAGACGTCGAGCTTGGCGCCGAGGCCGACGCGGTCG
The DNA here is from genome assembly GCA_021823365.1 of Actinomycetes bacterium. The sequence goes on from JAKAOD010000161.1 coordinate 694, forward strand.
AGCAGGCGTCGCGCCCGATCCGTGACGACGGCGCGAGGCTCGCGCTTCACGGTCACCGGCGCCACGACGACGTTCTCGAGCGCCGTCATGTGCGGGAAGAGATTGAATCGCTGGAATACCATGCCGATCTCGGTCCGTCGCCGGCAGACCTCGCGCTCGGGGAGCTCGTGCAGCCGGCCGCCGCGCTCGGCGTAGCCCACGAGGGTCCCGTCGACGTAGAGCCGGCCGGCGTCGATCTTCTCGAGGTGGTTGATGCAGCGCAGGAAGGTCGACTTGCCCGAGCCCGACGGCCCGAGGACGCACATCACCTCGCCAGGCGCCACCTCGAGCGAGATTCCCCTCAGGACCTCGACGAGCCCGTAGCGCTTGTGCACCGACTCGGCGAGGACCATCGGCCGGTCGGCGCTCACGACCGAACCGGCGGGACGAAGCGGAAGCGGCGCGGGGCGAGGCTCCGCCGCAGGCGCTGAAAGGGCGTCGGCGGAAGGGAGTACGAGGTGCCGCGCGCGTAGTAGCGCTCGACGTAGTACTGGCCGACCGTCAGCACCGTCGTCATGATCAGGTACCACAGGCTCGCCATGATGAGCAGCGGGATCGTCTGGTAGTTCGCCGCATAGATCTCTTGGGCTGAGTAGAGAAGCTCGGCGACGGCGATGACCGAGACGAGCGAGCTCGTCTTCAGCATGGAGATCGTCTCGTTCCCCGTCGGCGGAACGATCACGCGCATCGCCTGCGGCAGCACGACCTTGCGCATCAGCTGCAATCGCCGCATCCCGAGCGACTGGGCGGCCTCGACCTGTCCGTGCTCGACGGAGAGGATGCCCGCCCGAACGATCTCCGCGTAGTAGGCGGCTTCGTTCAGCCCGAGCGCCAGCAGCGCGGCCACGAGCGAGGTGATCAGCGAATTGGCGCTCCCGTGGATCACCTGCGGTCCGAACGGCACGCCGAGACCGAGCTTCGGGTAGAGCGCCGAGATGTTGTACCAGAAGATGATCTGCACGAAGACGGGCGTCCCCCGGAAGAACCAAAGGAACAGCCACGACGTTCCCGACAGGATCGGGTTTGCGGAAAGGCGCATGATCGCCAGGCAGACCCCGAGCACGATCCCGATGAGCATCGAGACGAAGGTCAGCTCGAGCGTCAGGGTGATGCCGCGCAGGATGGGCGCCGCGAAGAAGTACTCCCCGACGTAGTGCCATCCGAACCGGGAGTTGGTGACGAGGGTGTGGCCGAGCATCGCGGCCAGGACCAGGACGACCACCGTCGCCACCCAGCGCCACGGGTGACGGACGGGGACCGCCCGGATCTCCTCCGGGCGGTCCCCTGGAGCCCGCGCGCCGCCGCTCGGCGGAGCTGCAGCGGACTTCCGGCGAGGCTCGCTAGCCCGCGATCGTCGAGCGCCCGACAGCACCCGCCTGGACGCCCCACTTGTCGAGGATCTTGGCGTAGACGCCGTCCTTCATCAGCACCTCGAAGGCTGCCTGGGTCGCCTTCGGCAGCTTCGAGGACTTCGGGAAGGCGATGCCGTACGGGGCGACCTCGATCGCCTTGCCGTCGAGCTTGAACTTGCCGTGCGACTGCTGGACGATGTAGCCGGCCACCTGCGAGTCGGCGAAGCCGAGGTCCGCCCGGCCGCTCTCGACGGCGAGGTTCGCCTCGTTCTGGTTCGGGTACGACTGCACGACGTCCGGCTTCTTGCCGGCCTTCTTGCACGTCGCGACGGTGCTCTGGGCGTCGCTCTGCTCGGTCGTGCCGCTCTCGACCGCAACGGTCAGGCCGCACAGGCTCGGGAGCCCGTTGAGCTTGAGCTTCGAGGACGACAGCACGTAGAAGGCCTCGCCGGCCTTGAAGTACGTGACGAACGTCACGACCTTCTCCCGCGCCGCCGTGACGGTGAACGAGGAGTTGCCGACGTCGTACTTCCCGGACTGCAGCCCCGGGATGATCGTGTCGAAGGTCGCGTTGACCGCGTTCCACTTGACCCCCATGACCGCTCCGAGGGCGGTGTTGAAGTCCGCGTCCATGCCGACGATCGTGTGGCCGTTCGGCGCGACGAACTCGTCGGGGGCGTAGGTCGCGTCCATCGCGACGGTGACGTGGCCCTTGGCGCGGATGCTCGCCGGGACGAGCGCGGCGACCGCGGGGTCCTTCGGGGGTCGCGGGATCACGACGTGGCTCGTGCCGGAGCGCGCCGCCGAGGCGACGGCGCTCGGCGCGGCGGCGAGGGCCAGGGCGATCGCTGAGCCGGCGACGGCGGCGCAGCGCGAGACGGCACGACCACGTCCCTTCCACGGGCTGCCGGACAGCTTCATGGGCTCCTCCTCGTTCGACGGGATGGCGCAGCTTACCGAGCTTGCTGCAGGGCGCGACAGAAGCGGACCCCGCCTCGGCAGGGACCGACGCTACTCATCGGTCTGTAGATGCATCGGTAGCGTGCCGTAACGCTTGAATCGTGCAGGGACAGCTCCAGCTGGCGCTCGGGCGCAACCTCCGGCGGCACCGGCGGGGCCTCGGGCTTTCGCAGGAGGAGTTCGCCGAGGTCCTCGGCGTGCACCGCACCTACGTCGGCGGCATCGAGCGCGGGGAGCGCAACGTGTCCCTGCGCTCCCTCGAGCGCTACGCCGAGCGGCTCGGTCTGGAGCCGCTCGCGCTGCTCGAGGAGATCCCGGCCGGCGAGGCTGGTCCTGCGACGCCCGCGTCCGCCAGAAGTGGCATGGCCCCCCCGCTGTGAGGGGACGCGCCTCAGGCGGCGTCCTCCTCGATCGCTGGCAGGGGCAGCTCGTGGACGGAGGCCCACATGCCTGCAGCGAGCCCGCCGAGCAGCGCCGCGCCGCGCACCCCGGCCTCGGCGACGACGGGGTAGACGGTAGCCGGGAACGCAGCGGACTTGAGGGATCGAAGCAGCGGGTCGCGCGACCACCCGCCGGTCACCCGGATCTCGGCGACCGGCCCGCCGAGGCGCGTGACGCCGGCGAGGAGCCGCCGCGCCTCGTCCACGGCGGCGGCTGCGGCTGCGGCGGCCGCAGCTGTCCCGGGCTCTTGGCGCGCCGGCTCGAGGACCAGGCCGAGCGGGTGGCCGCCGAGAAGCGCGTAGCAGCCCGGGATGACGTGGCGCCCGGTGTCCACGCCGTCGGGGCGGCCGGCGGCGGGATCCTGGCTCGGGGTGGCGGCGACGGCGCGCACGATCGCCTCGGCCGTGCCGCACGAGTCGAGCACCTGGTCCTGGCGGAGCGTGCCGGTGCCGACGGCGGCGCAGGGATGGTCGTGCCCGGCGACGGTGAGCACGGCACCTGCGAGGCGCTCGAGCGCCCCGCCCCGCGCGCCGGCTCGCCCGAAGGGCTCGCCTGCCGCGCGTACCGGCGGAAACATCGCCGGTGGCACGCCGGCCCATTCCAGGGCTTCGCCCCACCACGTGCACTCGGCCACGGCCAGAGCGCCGGTGCGCGAGGCGAGCGACGCCTCTGCCGCGAGCTCGCCGCCGAAGTCGTGGACGACCCATTCGGCGACGCTCAGGCAGCGCACCGCCCGCGTCGCACCCGGCACGCGGGCGCGAAGCCAGCGCAAAGTCGCGATCGTCGGCACCTGCGCGCCTCCGAGGCCCGTCGTCCGGCCGACCGCCTCCGCGCCAAGCTCCTCGCGCATCAGCTCGAGCTCGGCCGCGGCGCGCCAGTCGTGCCAGGCGATGGACGGGCAGGCGACCTCGCCGCGCGCGTCGAGCAGCACGGCCGTCTCGGCGATGCTCGTCACGCCGAGCGCGAGGACCTCCCCGTCGGGCGCACCTTCGAGGGCGGCGGCGAGGGCCGAGCGCGCCGCGGCGGCGAGGGCCTCCGGATCGGTCTCGACGCCGGCCGGCGTGCGGCGCCAGGGCGTGGGCACGGCGGCCTTCGTCAGCTCGCGACCCGCCTCGTCGACGACGCCGGCCTTCGTGCGCGTCGTGCCGACGTCGAGGCCGGCGAGCAGCCGGCGCACCGGCGCCGGGCTCAGGCCTGCCGGGCCGAGGCCCAGGGCCGGGCCCGGCCCTCCATCGCGGCGATCGACTGCTCCAGGCGCTGCCGCGCCGTGGTCGCGAGGAACGAGGTGCGCTCCTCGCCGTCGAGCGCGACCGCCTCCTTCCAGTAGACACGGCCGGCGATGAAGCCCGAGGCACCGCCCTCGTCGCAGGCGATGCGCAGCGCGTCGAGGAACGGCTCGAAGTCCATGCCGGCCGACAGCACCGCCCAGGGGACGGACAGCGCCCCGGCGACGGCCCGGCAGGCGCTCGCGCTGCCGGGGTACTCGAGCTTCAGCAGGTCCGGCCGCGTCTCGTCGAGCAGGCGAGCCGACTCGACGACGAGCTCCTCCCGTCGTTCCGGGTCGAGCGGCGGCTCGCCCGGCAGGGGGTAGAGCAGGGTCTCGACGACCGAGGGGAGACCGGCGAGGGCGCAGTCCTCGACCAGCGCCCGCACGACGGCGAGCACCTCGCCGACGAGGTCCGGCTCCCCGGGCCGGTGAGGGCGGTCCGGCCGGAGCTGGACGAGCAGCTTCGCCGCGTCGCCGCCCATCGAGCGCACGGCCTCCGCGGAGAGGATGGCGCCGGGCCTCGGGCGAGGTTCGCCCTGCCACTCGTCCCTGTCCGCCGGCTCGGCCGCGACGAGCAGCGAGGAGCTCGGCGCGAGGGCGCCCGCCTCGGCAACGGCCGGCACGCCGAGGTCGGGGTCGAGCAGGACGGCGCTCGCGGCGGGGCTCAGCGCGGCGGTGACGGCGACCTTGAAGCCACGCAGCTCCTCCGGCGCGCTGGCGCGCCCCGCCGCGGCGAGCATCCGCCGCAGCGTGCTGCGCTGGTCCATGGCGACGATCGCCAGCGTCCCGTCGGGACGCGAGATCGGTGCCAGCCCGGCTCGCGCGCCCTCATCGCCCGGCCCCGCCGTGGTCCGCCCGTCCCCGGTCGCCATCGTGGCCATTGCTTCTCCTTCTCGTAGTCCTCCTCGACACCGCCGGCGGAGCGATCTCGCCCGACCCGCGAGCGAGGAACAGCGTCGGCAAGCGCACGCGTCGCGGCCGACCGCCCAGCCCTCGCATCCGCCGGAGCAAGAGGTCCGTCGCCGTGCGGCCCATGAGCGCGGGATCCTGGCGGACCACGGTGACCGGCGGCGTCAGCGAGTCGGCGATCGGGAAGTCGTCGAAGCTCACGAATGCGACGTCCGTGCGTCCCGTGCGGTGCAGCTCCGAGACGACGTCGATCGAGGCGACGGCATTGGCGGCGATGACGGCCGTCGCCGGGTCGGCGAGCGAGAGGACCTTGCCGAGCGACGACTCCGGGTCGAGACGGTCGTGCGCGTGGCTCACGACCAGGTCCTCGTCGGAGGGGATGCCCGCAGCGGCGAGAGCGGCGCGGTAGCCGGTGAGGCGGTCCCGCAGCGGGAAGCGGTCGAGGCCCATGCCGACGAAAGCGATCCGGCGGTGGCCCCCGGAGATCAGGTGCTCGGTCGCCCGGCGGCTCCCGGCGAGGTTGTCGACGGTCACCGAATCGGCGCCGAGGCCCGGCGCCGGGCGATCGGCGAAGACGACGGGCACGCCACCGGGGCCGATCGGCAGTCGCGCCTTCGCGTAGTCGAGAAGGCAGGGAACGATGACGAGCCCGCCGACCGAGCGGTGCAGCAGGCCGAGGACGACGGCGCGCTCCTCGTCGGCCGAGCTCCCGGCGCTCGCGATGACGAGAAACAAGCCCGCTTCTCGAACGGCCTCTTCCACCGCCTCCGTCATCGCCGCGAAGAACGGGTCGCCGATCGACTCGACGACGAGACCGATCGCCTCGTCCCGCCCGGTGCGCAGCGAGCGGGCGAGCGGGTTGGGTCGGTAACCGAGCGCCTCGATCGCCTGGAGGACCCGTGCCTGGGTCGCCGGTCGCACGGCGGGGTCGTCGTTGATGACCCGGGAGACGGTCTTGATGCTGACGCCGGCGTCCCGGGCGACGTCGTGAAGCGTCGGTGCCGCGGCAGGACCGCCCTCCCGGAGATCCCGGCGCTGGCGCGTTCGGCCCGTCATCGCCGGCCCGCCGGCGCGGCACCCGCAGCGGTGTCCCCCAGGACCGGCGCCAGGGAGACGAGCGCCGACAGCGCCAGGGCGCGTCGCGGGTCGAGGCCCCCGGCAAGCTCCTGCTCGCACGACGCCGACGCGACTGCCACCGCGAAGCGCACGGCCTCGGGGACTGGATCTCCGGCCTCGATGCGGTGCAGGAGCCCTCCCAC
>JAKAOD010000162.1:0-2688 GCA_021823365.1 Actinomycetes bacterium
GACCACCGCCGCCTTCACCCCGCTCACGTCGGTCACCACCAGGTCGGGACGCCGCGACGGGTCGTTCAGGAGCGCACGGGCCACGCCCGCGACCGCAGAGGAGGGCGTCGCCACGAACGCGATCTCTGCGTCCGGGTCGTCCCCCACCTCGTGCAGCGCTCCCCGGGCGAGGGCCGCCTCGCTCCGGGCGGGGTCGAGGTCGCGGCCTCGCACCTCCCAGCCCTGGGCCGCCAGCGCGAGCCCGACCGACCCCCCGATCAACCCGGTCCCGACGACGAGCGCCCGTCGCGGGCGCCCGGAGGGGCTGGGGCGGCCAGGCGGGACCGGGCGCCCGGAGGCGCCCGACGGCCCTGCCTGCTCAGACCGGGAGGTCATCACGCAGCACCTGCGCGCCGTGCAGGTAGACGTGGCGGAGGTCGGCGGGCGCGCGCTCGGTCGTCACGTGCACGAGCACCCGGACGACCCGGGGCATCGCGCCGGGCACCGGGATCTCCGACGCGCACAGGAGCGGGACGGTCCCGAAGCCGATCCCGCGCGCCGCGGCAGCGGGGAACATCGACACGAGGTCGGGCGTCGCGGTGAAGATCACGCTGATCACGTCCTCGAGCGTGAGGGCGTTGCGGGCCAGCATCTCGCTGAGCAGCTCCTGCACCCGCTCGGTGATCTGCGCCCTCGTGTCCTCGGCGACGACGGTCGCGCCTCGCAGCGCACGCACGGAACCTGACATGGGGCCGAATGCTACCGGCCGCCTCCCGTTCTCCTGGGAGCCGTCCCGGCGTGCGCCGCCGCGCGGAGCCGGTGCCGGGTGGTCTCGGACCCCCCTGCGCTCGCGGCGTAGAGGGCTGCGACCTCCTCGCTGCGCAGCGGCCGCCACCGCCCGGGCCGGAGCGACGGGTCGGAGACCGGGCCGATGCGGGTGCGCACGAGCCGGCGGGCAGGATGGCCGACCGCCTCCAGCATCCGTCGCACCTGACGGTTGCGGCCCTCGTGGACCACGATGCGCAACGCGCCGGGCGCCACCTGACCCACCTCCGCAGGCGCCGTCCGGCCGTCGTCCAGATCGACCCCCTCCCGCAACCTCCGCAGGTCTCCGGGCCCCGGCGTGCCCTCCACCTCGGCCAGGTACTCCTTGGCGACTCCGTGAGAGGGGTGGGCGAGCCGGTGGGCGAGCTCGCCGTCGTTGGTGAGGACGATCAGGCCCTCGGTGTCGTAGTCCAGCCGTCCGACCGGGAAGACCCGGGGTGCGGCCGGCACGAGGTCGAGCACGGTCCGGCGGTTCGCCGGGTCCGACGCCGTCGTCACGACCCCGGCCGGTTTGTTCAAGAGGTAGTAGACGAGGCCCGGGGCGACCGGGACGGGGACCCCGTCGACGGTCACCAGGTCGAAGCGGGGGTCGACGCGCTGGCCGGCCACCGCCCGGGCGCCGTTCACGGTGACCCGACCCGAGGCGACCAGGTCGTCGCAGACCCGCCGGCTGCCCACGCCGGCACGTGCGAGCACCTTCTGGAGCCGGTCGCCCTCGGGCGGCGGGCTCGCCGCCCCGCGGTCAGTCCCCGGTGCCATCGGGGCCGCCGGCCCCTTGGGCTCCCGGCGCGCCGGCGGGCCGCAGGCCGTCTTCGAGCTCTGCGACGACGTCGACCCCGGGAAGGAAGTCCTCGACCGGAGGGAGCTGCGAGAGGTCGTCCAGGCCGAGCCGCTCCAAGAAGAGGTCCGTCGTCCCGTAGAGGACGGGCTGGCCGGGACCTTGGGCGCGCCCCACGGCGACGACGTAGCCCCGCTGCTCGAGCAGGCGCACCACGCCGTCGGCGTTCACGCCGCGCAGCGCAGCGATCTGCGCGCGGGAGACCGGCTGGCGGTACGCGACGATCGCCAGAGTCTCGAGCGCCGCCGTGGAGAGCCGGTGCGAGACGTCGCGGTTCGCGAACCGCTCGACGTAGGGGGCGAGGTCGGGATGCGTCTGGTAGCGGTACCCCCCCGCCACCCGGGCGAGCACGAAGCCCCGCGCCTCCTCGCGGTAGGAGGCAGCGAGCCGCTCGCACGCCGACTCGACGCGCTCGACCGGCTCCTCGGCCAGCTCCGCCAGGAGCCCCGGGGTGACGGGCTCCACCGCGACCATGACGACCGCCTCGATCGCGCGGGCGAGCTCGTCGTCGGTCAACGCACGACCCTCATCCCTCGTACTCGTCACTGCCCACGAGCGCCTCGGCGACCGGGTGCGCCTCCCCCACCCACACCACCTCGAGGTCGCCGAACCGCTCTGCCTGGCCGACGACCACCTTGCCGAGCTTGCAGAGCTCGAGCACGGCGAGGAAGTGCACGATGACCTCGATCCGGGCGGTGAGGTGCGCGGTCAGCTCGCGAAACGACACCCGGCCTGCCGCCGGGAGGGTCGCGGCGAGGGCCCGGACGGTCTCGGACACGGTGACCGTGTCCACCGTGACGTGGGAGAGGTCGACCCTGGGCACGACCCGCTCCGCCGCGGCCCGCAGGTACGCCTGGGCAAGCCGGCCGGGCGTCACCCCGCAGAGGAGGTCCGGCGCGTTGACGACGAAACCGTCGTCGAGCCCGACCTCCCGGGCCACCGAGCGCGCCGCGCGCTCCGAGAGCGCCACGAACGCGTCGGCCACCGCCGCGTAGGCGCGGCATTCCAAGAGCCGCGCCAAGAGGAGGTCGCGCTCCTCCCAGCAG
>JAKAOD010000162.1:2698-6849 GCA_021823365.1 Actinomycetes bacterium
CGTCGGGTCCTGGGAGGAGCCGCTGCGACTTGATCTCGACGAGGACGGCCGCCATGAGCAGGAACTGCGAGCGCGCGTCGAGCGGCACCGTCTCGGGCCGCTCGCGCAGCACCTGGACGAAGCCGTCGACCACCGGGGCGAGCGGGACCTCGAGGACGTCCAGCTGGTGGCTCGCGACGAGGTGCACCAGCAGGTCGATCGGCCCCTCGAACACGGGCGTGACCACGTGCGGCGCGGGTCCGGTCAGCACGTGGAGGGTCGCGGGCTGCGACGACGAGGTGACGGCGGAGGTCACTGACCCGACGTTAGTGCCGGGCGTCGACCGATCGGTGTATCGCCACTCCGGTCACCGCTCGTCGGCCGCGACCGGGACGATCGCCCGTGCGCGCTCGGCGAGCGGCGCGCAGCCGAGCCGTCGCGCGATCTCGGCGACCTCGTCCAGCAGCTCGGCCGCGCCGATGTTCCGGCGCGCGCGCGCCTCTGCGACGTCAGCGAGGCCGTGGGCGAGCTGGTAGGGGTTCCCGACGTCGCGGAGCTGCGTGATCGCCACGTCGAGGAGCTCGTCGGCGCGCGGGTCCTGGACGTCCGACGCCCGGAGCCCTTCCAGCAGGCGCCGCTCCGCGCGCAGCACCGGCGGCAGGTGCCCGACCGGGTGCGCGTCCAGCATGGCGGCGAGCTCGTCGAGCGTCTCGGCTCGCCCGAGGCGCCGCGCGGCACGCGCGGCGAGGGGCCACGCCCATCGCTGCGTCTCGAAGCCGAGCCCGAGCTCGTCGCGTTGGGCGAGCACGGCCTCGGCGCGTTCCAGTGCGCTTGCGTGCTCGCCGGTGCCCACGGAGACCAGCGCGGCCAGGAGGTCGAGTGACGCCTGATCCTGGACGGCCTGGGTGGTGCTGGCACCTGCTGCGGCCTCGAGCGAGGCGCGCGCTCGCTCCACGTCGCCACGGAGCGCGTCGAGAAAGCCGGAGGCCCAGTGGACGACCGTCCCGTCGAGATGGTCCTCGTCGAGCGCCTGGCGGACGACGTCGCCCGCCTCGTCCCACTTCCCCTGCTCGACGAGCGCGACGCACAGGTTCGCGACGGCGGTGCCGAGGACCCGACGGACGCCCGTGCGCCGCCCGTGCTCGACGGCCGAGCGCGCCGCGCGCTCCGCGGCCCCCGCGTCCCTCGACGAGAGCTCGCTGGCAAGGTTCAGCTGGGCGATGGCGACGGTCCCGAAGTCGCCGGCGCGCTCGGCGAGCCTGGCGGCCATCTCGAAGTACGCGATGGCCTCCGCGCTGCGGTTCTCCATCGACGCGGCGACGCCCTTGGCGTTGAAGAGCGATGCGAGCTCGCGCGCTCCGACGTCGAGGGCCTGCCCGAGCACGAGCGCCTCTGAGATGATCCGCATCCCCTCGACGCGGTTCCCCGTGAAGGTGTAGCTCTCCGCCAGGATCCTGAGCGCCTCCACCGTGTCGAGGTCGGGGTCGACGCTCAGGACCTCGAGGGCGGCGGTGACCTCGGCTCGCGCGGCGTCGTAGCGGCCCCCTCCGGACATGCCGCGCGCCTTCAGGACGCGGCTGCGCGCGGCGCCCCGCTCGTCGCCCGCGGTGCGGTGCCGCTCGCCGGCGGCATCGGCGAGCTCGATCGCCCGCGCCACGTCGCCGTGGTCGGCGCTCGCTCTGGACGCGCGCTCGAAGAGCGCGGCGGCGCGCCCGGGCGCGGCGATGGCCGCCGCCGCGTACCCCTCGGCAGCACGGCCGAGGGCGCCGGACTGCTCGGCGCGCTCTGCCGCCCGCACGAGGAAGTCGAGGGCGCCCGAGCGGATCTCCTCGACGTCGGGATCGTCGGGCTCCGCCGCGAGCGCGTCGAGGTAGTGGCGGGCGATCGCGTCGGCGATCTCCTCGCCGTCGTTGGCGAAGGCGCCCCGCAGGTGGCGGGCGACGGCGAGGTGACGAGCCTTGCGGTCCCGCCTCGACAGCGTCTCGTAGGCGACCTGGCGCAGCATCTCCTGGCTGAAGTGGTACGCGCCGCGCTCGGGGGAGAGCGGGTCGGCGGACACCTGGAGCACGTCGCGCCGCACGAGCTCCGCGAGCGCAGCGTCGACGGTCCCGTCGTCCCGGCCGGAGACCGCGACGACGGCGTCCTTCGGGAAGCTCGTGCCGAGCACGCTTGCGTCCGCGACGATCTCCCGGACGTCCTCGGGGAGGGTGTCCAAGCGCCCGGCGAGCAGCGCGTGCAGCGAGTCCGGCACGGCGAGGTCTCCGAGCGAGCCCACGAGCCGGTAGGTGCCGCCGCCCTTCCCGGCCCGGTCCTTCTCGACGACGCCCCGGTCGAGGAGCGAGCGGATCGTCTCGACGGCGAACAGCGGGATGCCCTGGGCGCGGGCGGTGATCGCCTCTCGGGCCTCGTCGGGCATCCCCGGCACCAGCGAGTCGACGAGCGTGCGCATCGAGGCCTCGTCGAGCGGGTCCAAGGTGAGCGCAGAGCGGTTCCGCCCCATCCCGAACCCGGCGTCGAGACGCTCGAGCCCCGGGCGCGCGAACAGGACGACGAAGATGCCGAGGTCGCGCGTCCAGTCGACGAGGTGCTCGAGGAAGGAGAGGAGGCTCTCGTCGGCATGCTGCGCGTCCTCCACGAGCATCACGACGGGCGCGACCTGGGCGAGGCGCTCGAAGAAGAGGCGCCAGCCTGCGAACAGCTCCTCGGTCGACAGGACCACCTTCGACTCGCTGACGTTGGGCACGCCGAGGAGGCGCGCGAGACGGACCCCGACGTACTCCCGCTCGCCTTCGTCCTCGACGAAGCGCACCAGGCCCTCCTCCAGCCTGGAGGCCGCGACCTCGCGGGTGTCCTCCTCGGCGATCCCGAAGCGCTGCCGCACGATCTCCGCGAGAGCCCAGAACGTCACCCCCTCGCCGTAGGAGAGGCAGCGCCCCCGGTGCCAGAGCACCGCGTCGGCGATGCCGTCGATGTACTTGAAGAACTCCCATCCCAGGCGAGACTTGCCGACCCCGGCGGGACCCGACACCACGACGAGGCGAGGCGTGCGGCGTTCGACCGAGGAATGGAAGAGGTCCTTCAGCACGCGCAGCTCGACGTCGCGCCCGGTGAACGGCGCCTCGAGCCCGTCGGCGCGCTGGTTGCCGCGCACGCCCGACAGGACGCGAAGTGCCCTGTGGAGCCGCTCGGGAGCCTGCTTTCCCTTCAGCTCGTGCTCGCCGGTGTCGGAGAAGGCGATCGCTTGCTGGCTGCGCCGGCGCGTGGTCTCGTCGACGAGCACCGTCCCCGGCTCCGCGACCGCCTGGACCCGCGCGGCGGTGTTCACCGCGTCGCCCGCCACCATCCCTTCCCCCGTCGCTCCGATGGTGACGGCGACCTCGCCGGTGACCACGCCCGCCCTGGCGGCGAGGCCCGCGGCGGTCCCGGAGGTCCCGGTACCGAGCGCGCCGACCTCCGAGCCGAGCGCGACCTCCGAGCCGAGCGCGCCGACCGCTTCGACGAGCTCGAGCGCCGCCCGCACCGCGCGCTCGGTGTCGTCCTCGTCCGCGGCCGGGGTCCCCCATACCGCCATGACCGCGTCGCCGATGAACTTCTCGACGATCCCGCCGTGGCGGTCGATCACCTGTCGGGCGACGTCGAAGTAGCGCGAAAGGAGCTCCCGCACGTGCTCGGGGTCCCGATGCTCGGCGAGCGACGTGAACCCGACGAGGTCCGCGAACAGCACCGAGCAGACGCGCCGCTCGGCGACCGGAGGCCCCTTCTTCGGCACCGGCCCCGCGGCAGCACCCGCGCCCGGCGAGTGCAGCGGGCTGCCGCAGTTGTGGCAGAACCGCTTCCCGTGCTCGACCGGTGCGGCGCAGGCGGGGCACGCGGTCTCGAGCGGCCCTCCGCAGTCTCCGCAGAATCGAGCGCCATCGGGGCTCGTGGCGCCGCACGCCGGGCACTGGCGCATCGTGCAAGCATGCCACCTGCCGCGCACGGGCCGTGGGAGCGCCGCGCGCCTCCCGGCGCGATGTTTCAGCCCGCCTACCATGGCGCCCCATGCAGCGCGTGTTCTCGGGCGTCCAGCCCTCCGGCGACTTCCACCTCGGCAATTACGTCGGCGCGTTCCGCCAGTGGGTCGCAGACCAAGCGGAGCACGACGCGTTCTACTGCGTGGTCGACCTCCACGC
>JAKAOD010000163.1 GCA_021823365.1 Actinomycetes bacterium
CACACCGCCGCACGAAGCAACCCCAACGCGAGCTATGGCAGGAAACGTCCCTTCTGCTCAGGCGTTCCGTGCCGCGCTATCATCAGGCACGCGAGGGAGTGGCTGCCGAGGATGCCCGCGACACCCATCCAACCTCTTGAGATCTCCTCGAAGACGATCGCGTAGGACACCATGTCGATCCCGAGACCCCCGTACTCTGGGGGGATCGTCATGCCGAAGAGCCCCATCTCCGTCATGGTGGTGACGATCGCGTCCGGGTACGTCCCGGCTTGCTCCATCTCGCGCGCCACCGGTCGGATCTGAGCATCGACGAACCCACGCACGGTGTCGCGAAATTGCTCTTGCTCAAATGACAGCTCGAAATTCACCACGCGCTCCTTGCTCGTCATTGCCGCGGAACAGGACTTCTTGTGCAGGCGTAGAACAGTCGACCATCTCTCGCAATACCAGCGATACGGCGCTGCGATGGCGCGAACCTTCCACGCTCATCGTTCCAACACCCCGAACGCGCCCGAGGAGGACAGCTCGTCGATCACACGACTGTCGTAGCCGATGATCTCCGTGAGCACGTAGTCCGCGTCCTCGTTACGTTTCGGCGCTCTACGGTAGGTAGGCGTGTCCTCTCCAGGCGGACCCACGCGTACGGGGGTCGCGAGCTGGCGCACCTTGCCGAACACAGGGTGCTCGACCTCGACGATCATCTGCCGGGCAACCGCATGCGGTTCTGCCAGCGCATCTGCGAGCGAAAGTATCGGCGCACAAGGTACGTCGGCTGCGTCAAGACGCTTCAGCCACTTCTCGGTGGTCTCGGTACGGAACTCCGCCTCGAGGAGCGCGAGTAGCTCGTCGCGGTGCTCTGTCCGGGCTGCAAACGAGTCGAACCGGGGATCCTCAGCAAGGTCGCTCATGCCGAGGGCTTTACACAATCGCACCCAGAATTTCTCCTTCGCACAACCGACGACGAGCCAGCCATCCGCGGTCTGGAAGTTCTGGAAGGGGACAAGCGACGGGTGTGCGGAATGGCGCGTTCTCTCCTGTTTGAAACCGGCCGTGAGGCTCCAGGTCGCTATGTAGGTGAGCAGCGAAAGCGCGTTGTCGTACAGGCTTACGTCGCAATCCGACCCGATACCGTCACGACGGGCACCGTGCAGGCCGGCAAGCAGGGCGATCGCAGCTACGTACCCGCCGGAATAGTCGACGAGGGAAGGGCCGGTCTTGGTCGGCGGGCTACCCGGTTCGCCCGTCAGCTCCATCCAACCCGCCAACGCCTGCAGGATGTAGTCGTAGCCGGGATTGGACGCACGGGGCCCAGTCATGCCAAAGCCACTCAAGGAACAGCATACGATCGCCGGGTTCAGGTGCGCGAGGTCCTCGTACCTGATGCGCAGCTTCCCCGGCACGTCACCACGCAGGTTCGCGTAGACGGCGTCGGAATGCCTGACCAGATCCTCGAAGACACGACGGCCGGCTGGGTTCGTGATGTCCAGACTGATCGACCGCTTGTTCCGGTTGAACGTCTCGAAGAAGAGGCTGTCCTCGCCTTCCTGGAAGGGCGGTATGTAACGCCCGACGTCGCCACCCGAACTCGGGTCCTCTATCTTGATCACCTCCGCGCCGAGTTCGGCGAGCTGCAGCGACCCCCACGGTCCCGCGCCGTACTGTTCGATCGCGAGAATTCGCACGTCATGCAGTGGTCCTTGGCGCGAGGGAGTCGAAAGCCTCACCGGACTCGGTTCCTTCCTCCATCTTCGCTGTCGGCGACCCCGGCTGTCCCCCGGTCCCGACGGTACGCAACGTCGATGGCGACGTAGACACTCGCAAGCTCTTCGAGGTGGGCGAGCATCGTCTTCTCCGTCGCCAGCTCGTCGCGCTTCTCGATCGCTGCAAGGATCTTGTGATGGTGGACCATAACCTGCTCCCAGAAGTCCCTCGGCGCTGCGCTTCGCTCCAGACGGGTGCGCATGACATTGAAGACGGGCCTCATCACGACTTCGAGCATGCGGTTGCCCGAAGCCCTCAGGATCGCGACGTGGAACCGCGAGTGGTCCATCCGCAGATCACTCGACGACAGGTTCGACAGCGCACCACGAATGCTTTCGAGCTGGGCGTCCGTGTGGCGCCGAGCCGCGAGCCCTGACGCCGGCGTTTCGAGCAAGATCCGGGATTCGACCAGTTCGGCGATGGAGAGGCGATCCGCGTCGGTGAGCAGACCAAGGTTCATCTCAAGAATCCGCGAGATGTTGTCGGGCTCCGGCGTCACGACGAAGGTTCCGCCTTTCGTCCCGCGCACCGTGACGAGCTGCTGCTCGGCCATCAGCAGTCGCAACCCCTCACGCACCGTCGCTCGGCTGACGCCGAAGAGCGCACCGAGCTTCACCTCGGTGGGAAGGCGCTCGCCGGGCCGCAACTCCCCACTCATGATGAGATCCCGCAGCTGTGCCGCCACCTGCACATAGGCGGGCTGCACCTGGGTCACCGACAGCGACCTCGGTGACCTCCGTTCAGTTCCGAAGGTAGCATCACGCGCGGACTCAGGTGTCGCGTCGACCGGCAGCGCATCTCGCCTACCGCGGTCGCTCACCAACTCCGTACCCCTCGACAGCACTCGACCAAGAACGAGAATCTCAACGCAAGCCTTCCTTTCCCTCTCGAGTCTGCCGTCACCCAAGGACCTCTGGGTTCACTGCGTGACGAGGGACCTTTCCGCAGAGCGCCGCCCAAAGGTTCTCTGAACCCGTCTGGCTGATGCGTTCGAACGTCTCAGAGATCCATGCAGACGCGTGTGGGGTCGCAATGACGTTCGGAAGAGCGAAGATCGGGTGCTCCACCGGGGGCGGCTCGCTCTCGTACGCATCAAGGGCGACGCCAGCCAGCTGCCCAGAGCGCAGAGCATCGTACAGCGCGTCCAGATCGACAAGCGCACCCCTTGCAGAGTTCACGACAATGGCACCCGGCTTCATGAGTGCAAGCGCGTGCGCGTCGATCATGTGATGGTTCTCGCTCGTAGCGATGGCGTGCAACGAGACAATGTCGCTCTCTCGCAAGAGCTCGTCAAAGGCGACCTGTTCCACCCCTCTGTCGGGCACCTCCACGTACGGGTCGTACACGAGCGTGCGAAGTTCCCAACCGCTCAGCCGACGAGCGACAGCGCGGCCGATGCGTCCATAGCCGACCAAACCAACCGTCCGCCGCCAAAGGAACTCACACCATACGTCAGGAGTCCGCCACGTCCGCTCGCGAAGGCGCGCTGCGGTGTAGAAGAGGAACTGCTTGCGCAGGGCGAGCATTGCCGCGATCGTGTACTCGGCAACGGCTTCCACGTTCTCGGAGATCGGCGTGTTGGTGACGAGGACGCCGAGCTCGGTCGCAGCAGCCATGTCGATGCTGTCGACCCCGATGCCGTACTTCGAGACGAAGGCAAGGTCCGGCAAGGCCTCGATGACGTGCCGAGTCACTCGGTGCGTGCTCGCGCCCATGATCGCGACGTGGTGCTGCGCGCGCTCGATCAGCTCGCCCTCGGAGAGGAACTTCCCCCCCCAGGTCGTGACGCCTCGGTCGACCGAGACGCCGCGCTCCTCGAGCCACTCGAGCGACCTTCCCGTCGGATCGAGGATCTCGTGGACGAAGACGGATCGCGGCTTGAATGCCGCCTCTTGGATGCGCGCAGAAGCCATGTCCGCTCAGCTCCCGATCCCGTCATGGGCGGACAGAGAAAGGATCTCTCGCGCCCGAGCGCTCGCCTCGCGCACGACCGCGAGCACCTCACGAGGTGCGTAGGCATCACCGATGACATGCGATACGTCGTTCCCGTCGACAGTCCGGGCCCGATACGGACCTGCGCGTACAAGGGTTCCCACGCGCCCGATCACTCGCACATGTCCGGAATAGACGTGCGCCGCGATGAGCATGCCATCGTCGGCACGCCGAGGGACAAGGAGGGTGTGAATCACCACGCCCGCGTCGTCGAGTCGGCGCAGTACACCGATCAGGCTCACGTAGGCGACGCGACGCCCGATCGCCGCCCGGCGAGTCACAAGCGTGACCGCATGTCCGGCAGCCACGAAGTCCTCTATCGCGCTATAGAGTGGCTCGGACTCCATCTCGTCCACGACGACGACAGGATCCGCGAGTGCAGACACGTTCGCGAGCGCTTCTTCGAGCGAGATAGCGTCGACGCCTGGCAGCGGCTCGACGATGGGCGATGCACCCGTCGCGAGAACGACGACGTCGCCGCCGAGCTCCGACTCGGCTCCAGGTGCCACTTCGTCGTTCACCGTGATGCGTCCGCCTCCTGCGACGATCTCATCGCGCAGCCAGTTCACGGCCGCTTGATAGCACGCGCGCCCGGCACGCGATGCCTCGCTGGCGAGTCGTCCACCGACTACAGGCGCACGCTCGTGGAGATGGACCGAGTGCCCGAGCTGGACGGCGACCCGAGCGAACTCGAGCCCTGCAGGTCCGCCGCCGACGACGTCCACGGAACGTGACCGATCGCGCGGTACGGGTTCCGGGGTGCCCACGCGGCTCTCCTGACCGGTCCTCGGCTCGTAGATGCATGCGACCGGGCGACCGGTGTGTATGTACTCCCAGCAGACGTTGCAGTAGATGCAGGGACGGGGTGATCCTCCGGCGCGGACCTTGCGAACGAGATGAGGATCCGCGAGGAGGGCACGAGACATCCCGACCAGGTCGGCGGCGCCGTCCGCGACGAGCCAGTCCGCGGTGTCGACGTCGGGTATCTTTCCCACCGTCATGACCGGCTCCCCGGCGGATGCCTCGCGCACACCTCTTGCGAGATACGAGAATTGCGCGTCCGCGAAACGGAGATCCGGGACGTGCGTCTCGAGGCTCGGGCTGAAGTTCCCCTGGCTCGCAGCGAAGTAGTCCGGCGCCGCCGTCGCTGCGAGGTGCCCGACGATTTCCTTCGTCGCGTCCAGATCGAGACCGCCGTCGACGAACTCGTGCACCGACAGCTTGAGCCCGATGACGAAATCTCGACGTACTGCTTCTCGGATCCTGCGAACGATCTCGACAACGAGACGAGCACGGTTCTCGACCGTGCCTCCCCACCTGTCGTCACGCCGGTTGCTCCAAGGCGACAGGAACTGAGTGATGAGATAGCCGTGAGCGCCGTGGAGCTCCACGCCGTCAAAGCCTGCTTCAGCGAGATTGCATGCTGAAGTCACGAATCCCTCGACTACGTCGAGGACCTCCGAGTCGCTCATCACGTGCGGCGTTGCGCCGCTGTAGGGGTCACGCTCGCCTGACGGCCCCCACGGCACGAGCGATGGGTTCCACAGCGCCTGGCGCCCAACGTGCCACAGCTGGCCGATCATCGCAGCTCCCCCTGCATGCACCGCATCAGCGAGGCGTTTGAAGTCACCAGCGAGCGACTCATCGAAGGCGAACGGCACAGTCGAGTTCGGCGAGGAGGTTGGGTGGACCAAGAGGACCACGGTGACCACCATCCCCACGCCGCCACTGGAACGCTCCGCGTAGAACGCGATCTGCGCGTCCGTCAAAGCGGTGTTCGTGCCGAGGTTGTTGACCGTCGCCGAGAACGCAACGCGGTTCCGCACTACGCAACCACCCACCGAGATGGGCTGCAGCGACGGCCTCGTCACTCCCATGCGCTGTCCATACCTCGTTCCTCCCGCACCGTACCCCATGGACACGCGCTCACTTCACCATGAACCCTGCGTCCACGCACAGCGTCGTCCCCGTCACGTAGCGCGACTCCTCCGATGCGAGCCACAGGACGGCGTTCGAGATGTCCCGGGCCTCTACCCAGGGAACTGGGAAGAGGTTCACCGAAGCCATCACAGGAGCCGCGTCCTCCACCGTCGGATGTTCTAGATCCGGGCGGAACAACCCGTAGGTGGGCTCGTTCATGATCATTGGCGTCGAGACGGTGGTCGGGTGAACCGTGTTCACGCGGATGCCGTCGTCGCCCCATTCGAGGGCGGCGACGCGCGCGAGCTGGACGAGCGCGGCCTTGGATGCCGAGTACGCGGCGGCGCCCGGGCCGGGCGCGGGGACGTTTTTCGAGCCGACGATCACCACCCGCCCGTTGCGCGGCGCCCGCTGGAGCAGCGGGTGCGCTTCGCGCATCAGGGCGAGGTTGGCGTCGAGATTGACCCCAAGCACCGTGCGCCATTCGTCGTCGGGCAGCGCCGCGATCTTGCGGCCGCCCGGGAAGACGCCGGCGTTGCACACCAGCATGTCGAGGCCGCCGTACGCCGTGGCGGCCCGGTCCAGGGCGGCGCGCAGTTGCGTGGTGTCGGTGACGTCGCAGGCGATGCCCAGATAGTCGGGGCGCCGATGCAGGGTTCCGATGGCCGGATTGCGGTCCAGGCCGACGACCGCGGCGCCGCGCGCCAGCAGCGCCGCGACGCAGGCCGCGCCGATTCCCGAGGCGGCGCCGGTCACCAGGGCGATTTCGCCGGCGAAGGGCGCCGGCTTGCCGGCCTTGCGGAGCTTGGCCTGTTCCAGGTCCCAGTACTCGACGTCGAAGAGATCGCGCTCGGGCAGCGCGCGGTAGCCGCCCAGCGCCGTCGCCCGCAGGATGACGTCGATGGTGTGGTCGTAGATCTCGGCGACGATGGTCGCGTCCTTGGCCGACCGCCCGGCGGCGAGCAGGCCGAGCGCCGGGTCGAGGACGATCCGCGGCGCCGGGTCGAGCATCGTCTTGCGCTCCCTGGCTTGCGGTTCGTGCCGTGCGAAATACGCGCGATAGGCGTCGACGTAGCCTGCGACGTCGCGGCCGATCATCGGCACGCGCTTGGTGCGGATCACGTGATCGGGGGTGGCGGGGCCTTGCCCGGCGATCTCGGCGA
>JAKAOD010000164.1 GCA_021823365.1 Actinomycetes bacterium
TCGCCCGCTCCTGGGCGCAGGTCATCTGGCGCTGCTGGCAGGACCGCGCCCCCTACGACCCGGCGCTTCACGGTGCCCATCTGGCGCTCGTCAGCGCCGGGGGTTGACATAGGGCTACTCATCGGGGTGGCGGGCCGTCGGTCGTCGTCACCGGCCCATTCTGGTCGCGACCGGTCCGCGAGGTCGCCCTCGGCCGCACTCCGCCCGAGGGCATGCCGGACGGCCTCGCCATTCGGGCGCGACGCGCCCAGCTCGAGCGCCCTACGCTGTTGCACAGCAAGTCTCGCGAGGAGGTGCGCATGCCTCCGGGGAGGTAGTGCGATGCCCACGGCCGTTTCCCGTCAGGCCCGGCGCGCCCGCGCATCGAGCGCTCGGGGGCGAGGGGGGCGCATTCGGGTGCTCACGGCATCGCTGGCTGCGGCGGGCGCGCTGGCCGCCGCTCCGCTCGGGGTCACCGCGGCGGCGGCCCCCCGCGCGACGGCGGCGGCCCCCCGCGCGACGGCGGCGGCCCCCCGTGCGACGGCGATGCAACAGATCCGTGCCAACTGGATCCACTTCTTCTCCCCAACCACGCCAACCGCGCGAAAGATCGAGCTCCTCGAGAACGGCGCGCGCTTCGCGGGAATCATTCGCGCCACATCGACCACGGTCCTCGCTCGCTCGACCTACGCACACGTCCTCGCGGTGCAGCTCGATTCGCCCACCGTCGCGACAGTCAGGTACTCGATCAGCGTCGCCGGCATCGTCGCCGTGGAGGACGCGACCGGCACGGCGGTGTACGCGCAGCGGATCTGGAAGGTCGGCGAGCTGAGCTACTGCAGCCTGCTCAGGATCGAGCTCATCAAGGCTCCGTCCTGCCCCGTGGGCACATAGGCGGGTTCCTCGATCACCTCCTCGACCGTTCGCCCGGCTGCCCTCGAGCGGCGCGCGATGCACACGAAAGGGGCGCGCACCTCCCTGGCGCTCACCACCCTGTGCAGCGTGCTGTTCCTCACCTTCCTCGACACGACGATCGTCAGCGTGACCCTCGCCGACGTGCAGTCGGACCTCCACGCCGGTGTCTCGCAGCTGCAGTGGGTCGTCAACGGGTACGCGCTGGTCTTCGCGAGCCTCATGCTGATGGCCGGCGCCCTGTCCGACCGCTTCGGTCGGAAGCGGCTCCTCCTGATCGGCCTGGGTATCTTCGCGGCCGGCTCGCTGCTGGCGGCGCTCGCACCGAATCCGGCCGCGCTCATCGCCGGCAGAGCGATCATGGGCACCGGCGCGGCCGCCTCGGAGCCCGGGACCCTCTCCATCCTGCGACACCTCTACCCCGAGCAGCGCACGCGCGCCCGGGCGCTCGGGGCATGGGCGGCGGTCTCCGGCCTCGCCCTCGCCACCGGACCGGTCCTCGGCGGCGTCCTCGTCGGCGTCGGCACCTGGCGGTCGGTCTTCTGGTTCAACCTCGCCGCCGGCGCGGTGCTCATATTCGCGGCGCAGCGCACGCTCCCCGAGTCGGCCGACCCTTCCGGGCGGCACCTCGACCTGGCCGGTTTCCTCCTCGGGGGCGTCTCGATCGCCGCGCTCACCTTCGCGATCATCGTCGGCGAGACCACCGGCTACGCCTATCCTCCGGTGGTCGTCCTCTTCGCGGGGGGCGGCGTCTGCGCGGTCGGCTTCCTGCTCGCCGAGCGGTCGGCCACGACGCCGATGCTCGATCTCGACTACTTCCGCTCGCCGCCGTTCTCGGGAGCGCTCGCCGTCGCCTTCGCCCTGTTTTTCGGGATCTTCTCGATCTTCTTCTTCGCGGCTCTCTACCTGCAGGTCGTCGTCGAGTACTCGCCCTACCGGGTCGCCGTCGAGTTCCTGCCGATGGCGGTCGCGATGATCGTGGCTTCCGTGCTCGCCGGCCGCTGGGTCTCCATGGCAGGACCGCGAATCCCCATGGCCTCCGGCGTCGCGTTCGCCGGCGCCGGAGTGCTCCTCTCCGACCTCGTGCTCTCGAGCAGCAAGCCGTCGCTCTGGCTCATCGCGACACTGGCAATGGCCGGGATTGGCTTCGGGACGAGCGTCGTGCCGGTGACCTCGGTGGCGCTGGGGGTCGTGCGCCCGGAGCGCTCGGGGATGGCCGCGTCCGCGACGAACACGAGCCGCGAGCTCGGTGCCGTGTTCGGCGTCGCCGTCCTCGGCGCGCTCGTCAACGGGCACCTCAGCCACGATCTGGCGCTCCGCCTCCACCAGCTCGGCATCCCGTCCGCATTCAACGCGATCGTCATCGGCGCGATCGAGACCGGCGGAGTGAGCAGCAACTCGGCCGAGGCGACACGGGCGGCGAAGGTGTACGGCTCGATCGTCGACAAGGTCATCCACGCCGCGTATGGCGCCTTCCACTCCGGCCTCGAAGCCGCGTTGCTCGTCGCCGGGATCGCGATCCTCGCCGCGTCCGTGATCGCCGTCGGCACGCTGGGCTCGGGATCTGGCTCTGGCTCGGGATCGGACGGCAAGCCCGCAGCCTGAGCTGCTCGTGACAGCCTGAGCTCCGGTCCGTCGACTCGAGACGTCACAGCGCAGCCCGAGCTGTCGACGCGCCGTCAGCGCAGCCCGGCCGGACCCGAGCCCCCGTCAGGCGTCGGCTCACGAGACCGCTGCCGTGAGGGCCGCCTCCTCCTGAACCGGGTCGGCTTCGCGGGCCGTGCCGGCCTCGCCGGCCGCGAAAACATGGCATCCTGAGGATTCCAGCCGTAGTCCGACCGGCCGGCCGCGCTCGACACGCAGCTCCGAGAAGACGCCGCTGACCCTCGTGCCGCAGTCGAGCTCGACGGCGTGCTCGTATCCCCGCCCACGGAACGCGACGTCGGCGACGCGACCAACGAGGTGGTGGTCGTCCCCCTCGGCCGAGCAGATGCGGACGGCAGTCGGCCTGATGAGCAGGACGCCGTCGCCAGATACCGCATCCCGCGAACCGAGACGCGCCCGGATCGGGCGAACCGCGGAACGTGTCGACGGCTCGACCTCCACACCCTGGTCCTCGCCGGCACCGGCAGCGCCGCGATAGGCGCTGCCTGCGATCCGGACGGCGAGCTCGCCGGCGAGACCAGTGAAGCGGGCGACGAAGGGGGTTGCCGGCGCGACGTAGATCTCCTCGGGCGCGCCGACCTGGACGAGCCGGCCATTCTCGAGCACGCCGACGCGGTCGGCGAGTGCGAAGGCCTCGGACTGGTCGTGGGTGATGTAGACGGTCGTCGCACCCGCCGCCCGCACGAGCGAGGAGATCTCGATCCGCATCCGCTCGCGCAGGTCGGCGTCGAGGTTGGACAGCGGCTCGTCGCAGAGGACGAGCCCGGTGTCGCCGACGAGCGCTCGCGCGAGGGCGACCCGCTGCTGCTCGCCTCCGGACAGCTCGCTCGGGTACCGGTCGCCGAGGCGCCCGAGCCCGACGCGCTGGAGCATCTCCTCCGCCCGCACCTTCCGTTCGGCCTTCGGCAGGCCCCTCCGCTTCAGGGCAAAAGCGACGTTGTCGCGTGCCACCATGTGCGGCCAGAGCGCGTAGTCCTGGAAGACCATCGCGAGGTCGCGCTGCTCGGGAGGCAGGTGGAGCGACGCGCCGGCGACCTCGCGACCGCCGAACACGATCCGCCCCGAGGTGATCCGCTCGATGCCCGCGAGGCACCGGAGCAGCGTCGTCTTGCCCGAGCCCGACGGGCCGAGCAGGACGAGCACCGTGCCGGCCTCGACCTCGAGCGAGACGTCCTCAAGCGCTTTGACCCGACCCTGGTAGAGCTTGCCGACGCTTTCGACACCGATCCGCTCAGCCATGCTGACCTCCTCCCGCGCCGGCCGTGCCCGCCAGGCGGCGCCAGCCCTTCGGCGCGAGCAGCCGGTAACCGCCGAGCACGACACCGACCGCGACGAAGGCGACGACGACGGCGATCACCGCCTGCGCCATTCCCACGCCGAAGTGGTAGTTGCCGAGATTGTCCTGGATCGCGACCGACGCCGGCGGCGAGCCGGGCGCGTACAGAAGCTCAGAGATCGGGAGCTCGAGGAAGATCCCGCAGAAGGTGAACAGCCACGCCATTGTGAGCGGGCGCGACAGGATTGGCAGCACGCCGCGCGAGAACGCGCGAACGGCGCCCGCGCCGTGGGCGCGCGCCGCGTCCTTCAGGGACCCCTGGATCTGCGCCACGGCGCCGACGAGGACACGCGCGTTCGTGGGCAGGCTGGACGCGACGTAGCCGATCAGCAGCAGCGTCACCGTCTGGTAGATGTCGATCCCGATTCGGGAGAGCACCGGCAGGTTGTAGAAGAAGATGTACCCGGCGGCGAAGACGACTCCGGGGAGCGCGACCGCCGCGAGCAGGAGGAAGTCGAGCACCCTCGCCGACGCGTTGCGCTTGCGGGCGAGCATCGTCGCGAACACGAAGCCGCCGACCACCGTCACGGTCGCGCAGATCGCTCCGTAGACGAGCGAGCGCTCCAGCGGTCCCGACAGACCCGAGTCGTGGAAGACTGCCCGGAAGTTGACGAGCGAGAGCCGGAAGCTCGCGCCGAAGTCGGCGAGCAGCGAGCTGCTGACAGCGCCAAAGCCGGGGACGCCGAGGGCGATCACGTAGTAGCCGCCAGCGAAGGCGACCGCTCCCACCTTCGCCCGTCCCCGGAGCTCGCGGCGGACCGCCGGGCGGGTCCGGCCCGAGAGCACGGCGTACGAGCGAGATCTGAGCGCTCGGGCCTGGAGGAAGAGCGGCACCGCGACCGAGGCGACGAGCAGCCATCCGATCGCCGCGGCACCTGCGAAGTTCGGCGGGAACCCGCCGATGTACGAGTACAGCTGGTAGGTCGCGAGCGGAAAGTTCGACGCGTAGGCGAGGGTCGAGGCGACGCCGAAGTCGCCGACCGACTCGGCGAAGCCGATGGCGAGGGCCGAGGTGATGGCCGGCGCGAGGATCGGCGCGACGAGCCGGAGAGCGCCGAGCCGCCCGGCTCCGTGGACTCGAGCGGCGTCCTCGAGCTCCTGGCCCAGACCGGCGAGAGCTGCCGAGATCGCGAGGTAGCTGAACGGCACGCACCGAAGCCCGAGAACGAGTACCACCCCGAAG
Organism: Actinomycetes bacterium; assembly: GCA_021823365.1. Next base: position 5,076 of record JAKAOD010000164.1, read on the forward strand.
GGCCCCATGACCGCGTGCGTGATGAACGGCGCGTCGATCCCGATCCTGTACATCACGCCGTCGGGCTGGACGAGCCGCTGCCATCCGATCGCCGGCAGCCACGAGGGCAGCAGCAGGACCAGCCACATCGCACCGCCGACGAGGCGCCGGCCCGGGAGGTCGGTGCGGCCGACGAGCCATGCGATCGGGAAGCCGACCGCGATGCCGATCGCCGCCGCGGCGCAGCTCACCCAGATCGAGTTGGCGAGCGACTCGGCAGTGATGCCGGTCACTATCTGGCCGAAGTAGGACAGCGTGAACCAGCTCCGTCCTTCGTCGAACAGCCGGGGCGACACGGCGATGACGAGGAAGCACACGGAAGGAGCGAGGATCGTCAAGACGATCGCGATCCACAGCAGGGGTCGACCGATCTGCGCCACCCGCTCTGCGTTCGGCAGGGCGAGCCACTTGAGCGGCCGCCGCCACTGCGTCCATCCCGCGTCACCTCGGCCCGTACCCGCGCCGCCACGGTCGCCGCTTCGACGCGCGCCGGCGCCCGCGAGGAGCTCCTCGCGGGCGCCGAGCACTGAGGTGGCGTCGGGAGCTGCAGCGACAGAGGCGACGCCGCCTGCCCCGGCCGCCGCGGCGGCCGCCGCCGTGCCGGCCGGCATCGCCTCAGGCTGCCGCACCGCTACTGCACGATGTTCTTCTCAAACCACGCGTTGATGGTGTTCTCGCGTGGTCCCCACAGGTACGGGTTGATGTTCTGCGTGCTCACTCCCGAGAGCGGCGGCAGGGCCTTCAGCGGGCTGACGCCGTCGATGACCGGGTAGTAGAGCGAGTCACCCGTCGGGTCGCCCGACTGCATCACCTGCTGGCCCGCCGGCGAGAGGACGTACTCGGCGAACTGCTCCGCCTCGAGCTGCTCCTGCTTCGGAGCCTTGGCGTCGATGCCGATGCAGCTCGGAAGGATCGTCACGGGGTTGAGGTAGCTCACCTTGAGGTTCTTGTCGCTCAAGGCCGCGCCGATCGCCGCCGAGCTCTGGACGAGCGCGATGTTGATCTGCCCGGAACCGAGAGCCGCGAGAGTCGGTCCGTTGGTCGGGTTGATGACGAGACCGTTCTTCTTCAGGTGGAGGAAGTAGTTCTCGCCCTTGGCGACCGATCCGACGTAGTTGAACAGCCCCGCGATGAAGGGGTACGTCGGACCGGACTGCGTGGGGTCGTTGGTCCCGACCTGACCCTTCCACTTCGGCGAGAGCAGATCTCCCCAGTTCTTCGGTGGGCTCGTGACCTTCGCGGCGTTGTAGGCCATCGCGCCGGCAAGCGTGACGCCGGTCGGGACGTAGCTCTTGTCCTTCGGCAGCGCCTGCTTGCCGAGGGAGTCCCACGACACCTTCGGCTCGAAGCCCCTGAGGAGCAGACCCTGGGTGTCGAGCCCGGCGAAGGCGGTGGAACCGTCCACCCAGAGGAGCCCCCACCTCGGGTTGTTCTTCGACGCCTCGATCTGAGTGAGGAGCGGGCCCGTCGAGTTGTCATCGAGCTGCACCGGGATGTGGTACTTCTTCGAGAACGCTTGGGTCTCGGCCTTGTCGTAGCCCTGGGCGGAGTACACGACCAGGGGGACGACGGAGGACTTCTTCACCTGCGCCTGGACGGTGCTCGCCGCAGCGCCCCCCGAGGCGGCCGCGACGGCATACGCCGCTGCCACGCCCATGGCCGCGAGGGTGGCAGCTGCGCCGGCACGAGCGCGCAGGCCGGT
>JAKAOD010000165.1 GCA_021823365.1 Actinomycetes bacterium
GAAGTCAGACGCAAGACAGATCCTCGGTCGTGTGGGCGTCGCCCACGAGGGTGACGTCATAGCCGCGGGTGAACGCCCCGTGCAGCGTCGAGCGGATGCAGGCGTCGGTCTGGGCGCCGGTGACGACGAGCCGCCCGACCGCGAGCGCCTCCAGGACGGCCTCGAGGTCGGTTCCCTCGAACGAGTCGCCGTAGCTCTTGTGGACGAGCGGCTCGGACTCCCGCCGGGCGAGCTCGGGGACGTACTGCCATGCCTCGCTGTCGCGGGGGAGCTGCTCGTCGGAGTGCTGCACCCAGACGACCGCCACATCCTCGGCGCGGGCCTTCTCGACGAGCGCGCTGATGTTGGCGATGACGCCGTCGCGGTTGTGGACGCCCGCCACGACACCGTTCTGGACGTCGATCACCACGAGCGCGGAGTTGGGCCGATCCGGCAGCGTGGTCACGGGACCTCCCCTGTGCGACCGCCCGAGCGGACATTGTAACCCACCCTCTTCGCCGCCACGAGATGCCCCGATGCGGGATCGAGCTCTCGTCGCCCGCCGACCGCAGGTCGCCAGGAGTAGGAGGCCCTCCCGGCGTCACGGCTGCCGCTCCGCCACCGAGAGGGCGGGGACGGCGCGTGACCCGCTACCGAATAATTTCCTTGCCTCCTCTTCCCATCGCGGCCGTCGATCGATACGGTCGGAGCGATCACTCACAATGAGGAGGGGGCCATGGGCGCTCGATCCAGGTGGAAGTACATGTCCGGTGCGGTGGCACTCGGCGGCAGCCTCGCACTGGCGACGGCCGTCGGTGCACCGGCGTCCGGCGCAGCCCAGTCCACGTCCACCGTCACCTACAACGTCACGCCGATCGCCAGGCAGGCGGTCGCCAGCCAGGGTGCGACGCCCGGCGGCTGGACGCTCACGCCGAGCCAGTGCGTGTCGCAGTTCGGGCTCGCCTGCTACACGCCCTCTGAGCTGAGGGCGGCCTACAACATCCCGGCCACCTCCAACGGCGCCGGCCAGACGATCGTGATCGTCGACGCCTACGGCAGCCCCACGATCCGCCAGGACCTCGCCACCTACGACGCCGAGTTCGGGATCCCGGCACCCCCGGCCTTCAACATCATCTACCCGTCCGGCTCGCCGACCTACAACCCTCTTCAGGACCACAGCGAGGTCTCCTGGGCAGAAGAGACGAGCCTCGACGTCCAGCAGGTCCACGGGCTGGCACCGGCTGCCACCATCGACCTCGTCGTGGCGCCGAACAACGCCGGCAACGCTCTCAACAACGCCGTCAACTACGCCGTCTCGAACCACCTCGGGAACACCCTGTCCATGAGCTACGGCGCCCCCGAGGCCGCCTTCGCCGGCAACAACAACCAGGTGGCCCAGGCGACCAAGATCTTCGAGCAGGCAACGAGCGAGAACATGAGCCTCTTCGCCTCGTCGGGAGACTCGGGGGCGACCGAGGGAGAGAGCGTCCCCTCAGCGCTCTTCCCGGCCTCGTCGCCCCTCGTCACCTCGGTCGGCGGCACGAACCTGTTCATCAAGCAGAGCAAGAACGGGACCTACTCCTACGGGAGCGAGACGACCTGGAACGACTCCGTGGCGAGTGAGTGCCCCTTCGGCTGCCGGTACGGCGCCTTCGGTGCCACCGGAGGCGCCCCGAGCGTCCTGTTCTCGTCCCCGAGCTACCAGCAGGGCGTGACGGGCTACTCCGCCAGGACGACCTCTGACGTGTCGTTCAACGCCTCGGTCTACACGGCGACGATGATCTACCTCGGCTTCCTCGGCTCGAACAACGGGTTCTACTTCTTCGGAGGTACCTCCGAGGGTGCCCCCTCCTGGTCGGCCATCACCTCCCTCATCAACCAGGCGGCCGGCCACCCGCTCGGTCAGATGAACCCGCGGCTGTACGCCATCTACGGGACGAGCGCCTACTCGAACGACTTCCACGACATCACCCAGGGCAACAACGCCTTCTACGGCCCGGGGTTCAACGCCGGCACCGGATACGACATCCCGACCGGGCTCGGAAGCCCCGACGTGGCCAACCTGATCAGCACGCTGGCGGGTTCCACCTCGCACCACAAGTAAGGCGACAGGCGCCGGGAGGGACCGCCGCAGCGGGTCCTATCGCGGCATCGAGAACCAGACGGCCCTGGCGGGCCCGGTCGCTCGACCGGCACCCGCCAGGGCCGTCGTCTGTCCGACTCGCTGTTCCGAGCGCCCTGGTGCAGCCGGCCGGCGGCGGTTGCGATGGCGACCGGGCCCCACGTCGTGGCTCGGGAGCCGCTCACACCACAGCCCTCCCGCAGCGTCCCTTCACGCAGGAAACGGCCGCGTCGTCGAAGGGCCGCAGGCGAAGTCGGGCGATCGCCGCCAACGGCGAGAGAGGTCGTGTGCCGCTCCGCTGGCACTCGACGTGCCGCTTCGCATGCCCAGACGACCGTGGGGCATCGTCGTTCCGACGAGACTGCGAGAGGAGGCGGCCTGCTCCCGTCCCTCGCGGCCGAGCGGCCGACGCCACACGCTCGGCGCCGGCAGGCGGTCGCCCTCGACAGTGCTCCGGAGGCCAGCCGACCCGTGCCGCACGCCAGCCGCCGTCGGAGGTCCGGGCGGGGGAGCGGAGCCAGAGGCGCCGGCTACCGGTTCACGATGGCCCGGTACGGCCTGCACGGCTCGTTGCGCAGGCTGGGGCAGGCTGGCAGGGACGTCGGCACGGCGACGTGGGGGACGACCGGGAGCACCAGTGCCGACGGCATCGTCCGCGAGAAGGCGATCGAGACCCGCGCGGTGCCGGAGGGAACCGTCTGGCCGAAGGACCAGACCGGCTGCGTGCCGTTCGGTGCCGCGATCGTCACCCGGATGCGCGACCCGGCGCGGTAGACGTGCCCCTCGTAGTAGAGCGGGATGACGACCTTCACGAATCGTCCGGCCGGCATGGGTCGGGCGGCAGACTTCCTGAAGCTCGGGATCGGGTCGAGCAGGGTGCTCCGCTGCTTGAACATGTTGTCCGTCCCGCTCGAGAGCGCCCGTTCGCTCGCTCTGATCCACCCGTTCTGGACGAAGGTCTCCATGCCGCCGGGACGCACCTCGCTCACGGTCGCCTGCAGGTCGACGTTCGGAGTGGACGACCGCACCCACAGGTCCACCGCTCCGGCGCCGACGACCGTCGTGTCGGCTCCGAGGGGCGCCGAGAGGTAGGAGACGGCCGTTCCGGTCGGGTCCTGCTTCCAGTTCCAGGTCCACTGGGAGGCGTTGCCCCACAGGCCGCCGGAGCCCGTGTTGCCCCGGTAGTCGGTGAGCGGGAGCGCCCGGGCGTTCGAGGTGTACCAGTTCACGCCCCGCCGCACCGGTGGCCCGCCGGCGAGCCGTCCATTCGACCCGAGGTACCAGCGGTGGGCGACCGTGCCGGGAACCGGGAGGCTCGAGAAGTGCGCCACGAATGCCGGATACGGATCGCCCGGCGTCGAGGTCCCTGCCGGCGACTTCCCGGCGCCGTTGTCGAACAGCACTGTGACCTGAGGGGTCTTCTCGAAGGCGGCCAGTGCGGCGCTGTAGGTCGGGATGGTCTGGATCGGGTCGGGCGGAAGGGTGATCGGATCCGACGACGGGGTGCCGAAGGCGCTGTGGAAGACGGCCGGTGCAGCCGCGTGGGTGATGGCGGCATTCACCATCGGCGCCTTGTGGGCGACGAACAGCTCGAGGAAGTCATACCAGCGGTCGTAGGTGTAGGGGTCGAGCGAGTCGATGTGGGCGCCGTTGGTGAAGGTGAACCACTTCTGCCGCGTGCCGGTGAAGTGCTGCACGAGCTCGGCACAGTGCCCTCCCGTCTCCTCGTCCTCCCACTGGCAGGCCATGAAGACCGGGACCTTGATCTTGTGGACGAAGGTCACCGGATCCAGGGGATCTGCCACCGCTGGCCGGTAGTACCGGTTGGCCCGGATCTCCGCCATGAGGTTGGTCGCCTCGCCGTGCAGCACCTGGTTCGCCTTGCACGTCTTGTCTCCTGCCTGGATCCGCTGGTACGCCCATGCCTGCCCGCTGTGGGGCCCGGCAGGCAAGGCGTCGTACTGGCGCTGCTTGGCCCAGGCGACAGCGAAGCCCGTGTTGAGGATGCCGCCCGGGTACAGCGTGGTGGCGGTGGCGTCGATCGTCGAGAGGGGGGCGATCGCCTCGAGCGCAGGAGGATCGAGCTGTGCAGCAAAGAGCTGGCTGATGGCGCCGTAGGAGATGCCGAGCATCCCGACCTTGTGATCGAGAACCCACGGTTGGTGGGCGATCGCCTCGATGACGTCGTAGGCGTCGAGGTTCTGAAGCGGCTCGAAGAAGTTGAAGGCGCCTCCAGAGCAGCCGGTCCCGCGCATGTTGACGTCGACGACGGCGAATCCCATGAGGTTGGCGAGCGCGGCGATGCCGTTCTGCGGACCAGCCGGGTTGGCGTAGCCATAGCCCGAGTACTCGATGAGGGTGGGGTAGGGGGGTTGGAAGTCGGGCCCGCTCGGCACCGGAACACCGGCCGGGAGTCCTGGCTCGCCAGCCGGGCTGGTCGGCGGGTGCACGTCGATGGCGAGCTTGGTGCCGTCGCGAGTCGTCACATAGGAGTACCCGTTGTCCGGGATCGACTGGTCGTAGATCTTCGGGTCCCATGGCTTGGCGGCGTTGCTGTGGACGGTGAGGAGGCGCGACTCGCCACCGCTTGCGTCCCGGACGCGGTAGCCCTTGCCGGGTCGCACATTGAGGAAGAGAAGCCCCCCGAGAGAATCGGCCCGCTTGTGCCGGATGACCCGGCCTCGCGGCGAGATGAGGGTCGCTCGCTCGTGGGTTGGCAGGCCGATCACGTACACCTGCTCGGCGCTGCCGTGCGCGTTGAGCGGGCGGGTGGCGGCGCCGCTGCCCGGTGCGACGAGCAGGGTGACGGCGAGCACGAGGGCGGTCGCGAGCGGGACGCCCCGGGCGATGCGCCCTGATTCGGCACGGCTTCTCCGGTGGCTGCCGTTGGACACGTCGACGTACCTCTTCCTCGTTCACGGGCAGCGGGCCTCGCGCTGCGGATGAGGAACGAGCCAGCGGCCACGAACTTGCGCCGGCGGAGGGTGTTCGTCTGGGAAGCCGCGCCGGGCCGGACCTGCTCACAGGTCAGGGCGACGACAGCAGCCACCCGGTTTGCGACGGCAGGCAGGCGGTGCCATCGGGGCACAGCGCACCTCGGCTGGGCGCCGGTCCCTCACCGTCCCGGCGGGGAACCTGCCGGGGGCGCGCTCAGCGAGCGAGCGCTCCCATCGGGTCCCAGGCCGGGAGCACGACCGGCGCCTGCTCGAGGGCCGCACGCTGCTCGTCGGTGAGCAGGCTCTTGCGGGCAGAGATCTCGAAGACGTACTCGTCGAACCATGAGTCGTTCATGGTGTAGAAGCCGTCCTTGCCCCGCTCCTTGCCCCAGCTGTTCTCGACGCGCCACCGCCTCGGCCGACCGTCGACGAGGTCGACACCGGTGAACAGCATGGCGTGGGTCATCTGGGTCTCGCGGTAGAGGAGCCGCTCGGCCTTGTCGAGGGCGAAGCTCGTGTCGTAGACGGCAGGGAGGTCGAGAAGAGCAGCGTCCCAGATCCCGAAGTCGCTGCTCATCATCTTCGCCACATCGCAGCCGAACCAGACCGGCTCACCGGACTCGAGCACCCTCGCTGCCAGCTCCTTCATCACCCGCATGTCGACGTTGAGGTAGGTCACCGGTGGCGCGCCGACGACATTGCCCAGGTACTCGACGGTAAAGGTCCGGCCCATCGGACTTCTCGGACGGGGATCGTGGACGAGACAGACGTAGTCGTCGATCGGGAGATCGACGTATCGGCTGGCGAACTCGCGGGGCGTGATCTCGCCGTCACGGTGGAAGTTCCGCTCGGAGTCGATCCACTGCCACTCGAAGTGCTCGGGAGGAGTGCCGAGGTGCATGCACAGGACGCGGTGGACGACAGCGAGGACGTCGGCCTTGGCTGCCCGCGCTTCGTCCAGCGATCGCTCGGACGCCTGGCGGAGCGTCTTTGCTCCCTGGCGCAGCAGGTACCGCAGCACCGAGTTCATCCGGCCGGTGTTGGAGGAGCTCTGGGTCTCCGGCATGAACGCCTTCGGCACAAGTCCGTGCTTGTCGACAAGGGCGACGAACATGTTCCACTGGCCGCCGTCGTTCGCGACCGAGTCGAGCAGGAACGCAACGGTGCGGTCGTCGACGTCCCGGTCGGCCGTCTCGATCACCGCCTCGAGGAAGTAGTTCGCCCTCTCCAACTTGTCCCAGAACATGAGGAAGTTCTGCGAGAACTCGAACTCCTTGAGCCCCATCTTCTTCATGGCGCCGACCCGAAGCAGGTTGAGCCCGGCGAAGAGCCAGCAGCGTCCGCTGTGCTCCTGGTTGGTGACCTTCCAGTCGTCGAGTGAGACCGAGAGAGCGTGATCGGTCGCGTTGACGATCTCCCGGTTGATCGCGACCTCATCCAGGCCGACCCGGGTGATCGCGTTCTGCGCCAGACGGTAGGTGGGACTGGCGGAGAACTCCTTGCGGAGCAACTCGAGGTCGGCGCTGCGAATTGTCTTGTCCATCCAGTGGTCTCCTCCGGCGGTCCACGCCACGCTTCCTCGGGCAGGCTACCAATCGGAATCCGCCGCCCACTCGGCGGCGCAGGATCACGGCGGCCAGAGGCGGCGGCGGCTGACGCCTGTTCCTTCCCGCCCAGCGAGCCGCCCGCGAGCCCCGAGGTGTCACCTCGCAGACCGCTAAGACCTCATCACATGAGCGTGCCAGCTGATGACTCGTCTGTTCATCCGAGG
>JAKAOD010000166.1 GCA_021823365.1 Actinomycetes bacterium
CCGAGAAGGACGTGGGACACCTGTCCACCGGGGCCGACGACCAGGCCGTAGACGTGGCCGACCGGGCCGTCCGCGGCATGGACGGGCTGCCCGCTCGACACCTCGCCTTCGCCGGCCGTGAGGTTGTCCTCGGTGACTGCGTGCGGCTTGACACGGATTGGCCCGAGGAGCCCGGAGCCCATCGACGACCCGGCCAGTGCCAGACCGCGCAACCCGAACAGCGGGAGCGGGAGCGAGGGTGCGGCCGGCGCCGGGTCGAAGCCGGGTGCGACGTCGGTCTCTTCGGCGCTGTCGAGCGCCTCGAACCGCTCCGGCGTGCAGCTGAGCCGGATCTCGTGCGGGGTCGTGGCCTCGACGAGGCCGATCGGGACGAGGCGGGGCCTCCGGTCACCCTCCTTCGGTACGACCACGAGGTGCGTGACGGCCTCGGTCCCCGAGTCGATCACGATGCGCCGCAGCTCGCCGCACTCGCCACCCTGGCAGTGGACGACAGCACCGATCATGAGCTCGCTGGCCTCGCTCATCGGTCCCCCTTTGCCGTACGTGCGGGCTCGTCGAGACGACCGGAGCCCGGCGGAAGGCGGCACCGAGCGGCCACCACCTCACCTGGTGCATCCTGGCACGCCGAGCCGCTGACGCACTGCCGGCCGGCCGAGCTGGAGCTACTCCCCTCGGGGCGCCCGGTGCTCCGGGCACCGCACGCGGACCGGGTCGTCTTCGAGGTCGCTGTCGCCAAGGGGCGTCCCGCACACCTCGCAGGTGCCGTAGGTGCCGTCGTCGAGCGAGGCGAGGGCGCGGTCCACGCCGTCGAGGAGGCGCTCCGCCGACCGCAAGAGGGTGGCGTGCTCGTCCGCGGCGAGCCCGCCGTCGGCTGCTCGGGCTCCTCGGTCTGCATCGGGCACCGACTCGGCACCCTAGCCGGAGCCGTCGCGCCGCTTCCGGCATTCTTCTCGGCAGTTGCCCGAGCCCGGCCACCTGGGCTCCGTAGGCTGTCTGGGTGACCAACGCACCGCTCGACGCCGGGGCCGGGCACGGCCGGGGAGGCGACCTTCCGCACCAGGACCCTGCGACCCGTCCGCTCCTGGAGGCGGTGGGTGCGCGGGTCGAGCTGCCGTGCCTCGACGGCGTCGAACGGCCCTATGTGGACCTCGACTGCGCGGCATCGACTCCGTCTTCCGTCGCGGTCGCCGCCGCGGTCCACGAGCTCCTCCCGACCTACTCGAGCGTCCACAGGGGCGCAGGGTTCAAGTCGAGGCTGTCGACCGCCGCCTACGAAGCCGCCCGCCAGCTGGCGCTGCGGCACGCCGGGCGGAGCGGAGGCCCCGACACGGCGGTCATCTGCCGCAACACGACCGAGGCGCTGAACCACCTCGCCTTCCGGCTGCGGCTCGAGCAAGACGACGTGGTGCTCACCACCGTCGTCGAGCACCATGCGAACCTGCTGCCCTGGGCGCGCTTCGCCCGCCGCCGGTACGTCGAATGCGGAGCGGACGGCACCTTCGGCGTCGACGACGTCGTCGCCGGGCTCGAGACGAGACCGGTGCCCAGGGTGCTCGCGCTCACCGGGGCGTCCAACGTCACCGGCTGGCTTCCGCCGGTCGAGAAGATCTGCGACGCGGCGCACGACAGGGGCGTGGTGGTCGTGCTCGACGCCGCGCAGCTCGCGCCGCACCGCCCCGTGCCCGCCGGGCCGGACTTCGTCGCCTGGAGCGGGCACAAGATGTACGCGCCCTTCGGCGCGGGTGTGCTCGTCGGGCCGTTCGACGCGTTCAGGGACGGCGAGCCGTTCCTCGCAGGCGGCGGCGCGGTGGAGCTGGTCGATCTCGACGAGGTGCTGTGGACGGACCCGCCCGAGCGAGAGGAGGCGGGCTCGCCCAACGTCGTCGGCGCGGTCGCACTCGGCGCGGCGGTCGAGGAGCTGGAAGGGATCGGCTGGGACGCGATCTCGAGGCACGAGGCGGTGCTCGCGGCGCACCTGCGACGCGGATTGAGCGAGCTCGATCGCGTGCGGCTGCTCGGACCGCCGCTCGGCGTCGAGACGCTCGCGGTCGCGACGTTCACGGTGGACGGCATGCACCACGGCCTCGTCGCCGCACGGCTCGCCGCGGAGTTCGGTGTCGGCGTGCGTCACGGCTGCTTCTGCGCGCATCCCTACCTCACCAGGCTCCTCGGTGTTGGCCCCGAGGGCATCGCGAAGGCGAGGTCCCAGGTGCTGCGCGGCGATCGCCGTTCCATCCCCGGCGCCATCCGCGCGAGCGGCGGGCTCGCGACCACCCTCGCGGACGTCGACGCCTTCCTGGCTGCGCTGGGGCTGGTGGTCTCGGGCTCTCGGGCGCCCGTCGACTACGTCCAGGACGCGACCGGCGACTTCTTCCCTGCGTCCGACAGGAGCGGATGGTGGAGTCCCTCGTCCGGCGCGGGTGGCGGATGCGCACGCGGATAGGGGTGCTCGCGCCACCGCGGGTCCGCGCCGGCCGCGCTCTCGATGCGAATCCGTCAGCCATCCGCCTCGAAGCGGTACAGGGGGTTCACGATGACCAGCTGCCCCGCGACCTCGCTCGCCGTCCCTTCGACGGTGAGGCGGACACCCCCGACGATGCCCGGCACCGATTCCCGGCCGAGCCACCGCACCACGGCCGAGCCAGTCCCGTCGTCCAACCACGCATCGAAGGCACCCGGTCGCCACGCCCGGCCCAGGGGACCGTGCGACTGCTGCGCGGGCCGGACGACGACCGTGCGCACGACGCCGGTCAGGACGGCGCGCCGGCGCGCCTTCATGTCGGACACCGTCCGCGCCACGGGCTGCCCGCCCCACTGCTCGGAGCCGTCCGGCAGCCATCCGGTCACGTCGCGCTCAGGCTCTCTCAGCGCAGCTTCGCGAGGGCCTCGTTCAGCTGAAGCACGACGATGGTGGAGGAGCCGAGGAAGCCGAGCTCCGGCCCGTTCGTCTCCTGCCGGATCAGCTGACGCAGGCGTGCCGGCGAGACGCCGGTGGCCTTGGACACCATGGGGATCTGGGCGATCGCGTCGGCCGGCGTGATGTCGGGATCCAGGCCGCTCCCAGAGGAGGTGACGAGATCGGAAGTGGGGTTCACCCCGACGGCGTGCCACGCCCTCACGAGGGCCTTCACGTCCTGCACGAGCACCTCGGAGTGCGGGCCGAGGTTCGCGGCCCCGGATTCACCGGGCTTCCCTGTCGCCACCAACGGGTTGTCCGCGTCCGGACGGCCGTGGAACCACTGGGGATCGAGGATCTTGGTCGTCGAGTAGCCGTTCCAGTTCTGGCCGACGAGCGACGAGCCGTACGTGGTGATCGAGCCGTCCGCCTGTTGGCGGAAGAAGAGCTGGGCGACGCCCAAGCCCACGAACGAGTAGACGAAGCCGAAGACGACCGTCGTCACGACGATCGCCGCCGCCGAGCGCCGGAGGTTCGAGACGAGAGATCTCATCTGGACATGCGCTCCTCTCAGTACCAGTGGACGGCCGTGAGGAAGAGGTCGATCACCTTGATGCCGATGAACGGCACGACGATGCCTCCCACGCCGTAGATCCAGACGTTGCGCCGGAGGATGGCCGCCGCGCCGGAGGGCCGCCACTTCACGCCCCGCAGGGCCAGCGGGATCAGCGCCACGATCACCAGGGCGTTGAAGATGACCGCCGAGAGCACTGCGGACGTCGGGCTGTGCAGCTTCATGACGTTCAAGTCGTTGAGCTGCGGATAGCTGGCGACGAAGAGCGCGGGGATGATGGCGAAGTACTTGGCCACGTCGTTGGCGATCGAGAAGGTCGTGAGCGCCCCTCTCGTGATGAGCAGCTGCTTGCCGATCTCGACGACTGTGATGAGCTTGGTCGGATTGGAGTCGAGGTCCACCATGTTGCCGGCTTCCTTCGCCGCGGTCGTGCCCGTGTTCATCGCCACCCCGACGTCGGCCTGCGCGAGGGCGGGCGCGTCGTTGGTCCCGTCGCCGGTCATGGCAATGAGCCGCCCGCCTTCCTGCTCGGACTTGATGAGGGCGAGCTTCGCCTCGGGCGTCGCCTCGGCCAGGAAGTCGTCGACGCCTGCTTCCTGGGCGATCGCCGCGGCGGTGAGCGGGTTGTCCCCGGTGATCATGACGGTGCGGATCCCGGCCGCGCGCATCTCGGCGAACCGCTCCCGGATCCCCTCTTTCACCACGTCCTTCAGCTCGACCACGCCGAGCACCTCGGCCCCGTCGGCCACGACGAGCGGCGTCGCGCCCTGGCGGGCGATCGACTCGACGATGTCCTCGAGCCCGTCGGGCGCGTTGCCGCCCTGCTCGATCACCCACCGGCGCACGGCCTCCGCTGCACCCTTGCGGATCTGGCGGCCGTCGAGGTCCAGCCCGGACATGCGAGTGGTCGCAGAGAACGGCACGAACTCGTGCGGCCCGGTGAGCTCCCGCTCGCGGATGCCGAACCGCTCCTTGGCGAGGATGACGATCGAGCGGCCCTCGGGGGTCTCGTCCGCGAGCGAGGCCAGCTGCGCGGCGTCGGCCACCTCCTGCTCGCTGTGGTGCCCGGCTGGGTAGAAGGCGCTGGCCATCCGGTTGCCCAAGGTGATGGTGCCGGTCTTGTCGAGGAGCAGCGTCTGGACGTCTCCCGCCGCCTCCACGGCCCGGCCGCTCATCGCCAGCACGTTGCGCTGGACGAGCCGGTCCATCCCGGCGATGCCGATGGCGGACAGCAGCGCGCCGATGGTGGTCGGGATGAGGCAGACGAGGAGCGACACCACGACGACGACGGACACCGTGGTTCCCGAGTAGCGACCGAACGGCTCCAGGACCACCACCACCGGGAGGAACACGATGGTGAGGACAGCCAAGAGGATGGTGAGGGCGATCTCGTTGGGCGTCTTCTGGCGGTTCGCCCCCTCGACCAATGAGATCATTCGGTCGAGGAAGGTCTTGCCGCGCTCGGCGGTGATCCGCACGACGATCCGGTCGGAGAGGACCTTGGTCCCACCGGTGACGGCCGAGCGGTCCCCGCCCGACTCGCGGATCACCGGTGCCGACTCGCCGGTGATCGCCGACTCGTCGACCGAGGCGACACCTTCGACGATCTCCCCGTCGGAGGGAATGACGTCTCCCGCCTCGCACACGACGCAGTCGCCGCGTGCAAGGTCCGAGGCCCGGACCTTGGACTCCGCCCCGTTCGCGTCCAGGCGCCGCGCCCCGGTCTCCGAGCGCATCCGCCGGAGGGTGTCCGCCTGCGCCTTGCCCCGGCCCTCAGCCATGGCCTCGGCGAAGTTGGCGAAGGTGACGGTGAGGAACAGCCAGATCGTGATCGACCAGCTGAACAGGGTCGGATGCGCGACCGATTCGACGAACGTCACGACGGTGCCGACGAGCACCACGAACATGACGGGGTTCTTCACCTGTGTCCGGGGGTGGAACTTCTTCAGGGCTTGGACGACGGCGTAGCGGAGGATCTCCCGATCGAAGAGCCCGCGCTGGCCGGCCACCCCGCGCGGGGCCGGCCCCGGCTGCGGGGCTGTCACCGGCCCTGCCGGACCTCGGGACGAGGGCGCGGGCGCCACGGAGGCCGTGCCGGTCATCGCAGGAGCCTGCCGGCGAGGACGCGGCCGACGTGCGAGAGCGCGGGAACGACCGAATAGAACTTGTGGCTCAGGGCTGTTGCGATCGGCCCGAGGGCCACGGCGGGGAAGAAGACGAGTGCCCCCACGATGATGATCACCCCGATGAGCAAGCCGACGAACATGGTGTTGTCCGTGCGGAACGTGCCAGCCGAGGCAGGGACCGTCTTCTTCGCGGCGAGCGCGCCAGCCAAGCCGAGTGCCGGCACCATGACGGCGAACCGGCCGAGCAGCATGGCAATCGCACCCATGACGTTGTAGAAAGCGTGGTTGCCTGTCAGCCCGGCGAAGGCCGAGCCGTTGTTGTTCGCCTGGGACGTGAAGGCATAGAGGATCTCGCTGAAGCCGTGCGGACCGCCGTTGAGCGGCCCGGCCCGGCCCGCATGGATGGAGACCGCGATGCCGGTGAAGACGAGCACGACGACGGGCATGACGAGGATCCCGAACCCCGCAAGCTTGACCTCGCGCGCCTGGATCTTCTTCCCCAGGTACTCGGGCGTCCGGCCGATCATGAGACCGCCGATGAAGACCGCCACGATGGCGAAGAGCAGGATCGTGTACAGGCCCGTGCCGACCCCGCCCGGGCTGACCTCGCCGAGCATCATGCCGGTCAGCACCCCGAAGCCGCCCATCGCGTTGTAGGAATCGGACATGCTGTCGACGCCGCCATTGGACGTCTGCGTGTTCGAGACGTTGAACAAGGCGCTGGAGGTGTCGCCGAAGCGGACTTCCTTCCCCTCCATGTTCCCGGTCGGCTGGGCGGTGACGCCGGCCGCCGCGACGGCAGGGTTGGGCTGGTGCTCGGCATAGGAGGTGAACCCGACCCACGCACCGAAGATGATCACCATCGCGCCGAGCACCGCCGCGCCGTGGCGGACGCTCCCCACCATCTTCCCGAAGGTGTAGGTGAGCGAGAAGCCGATGCTGAGCGTGAGAAAGATGTAGAGGAGGTTCGTGAGCCCGGTCGGGTTCTCGAAGGGGTGGGCGAGGTCGGCGTTGAAGAACCCGCCGCCGTTGGTCCCGAGCTGCATGATCGACCCCATGAACGCGGCAGGGCCGCGGGGGATGGTCTGGGTCACGTGGTTCAGCGCGTCGTGGACCGTCACCGGCCCGGCCAGGGTCATCACCGCCCCCTGGCTCACCAGCACGATGCCGGCGAGGAACGCGACGGGCAGAAGG
>JAKAOD010000167.1 GCA_021823365.1 Actinomycetes bacterium
GGGTCCCGCAACGAACGGTTGCGTCCGGGCAGGGCTCGACCGGCCGCGCCCCCGAGCGGCAGGCGGCGAGCAGGGGCGGCGCCGATGGCGGCAAGGATCGGGCTGCGGGAGAGCGGCCGGGGCGGGGGGAGCGACCCGTCCAGGTCCTGCTTGCCGAGGACGAGGAGTCCTTCGTCGAGGCCCTCGTCATCGGCCTGGACCGGGAAGGCTTCGTCGTCAGCGTCGCCCGCGACGGTGCCGAGGCCCTGCGGCGCTTCGAGACGAGCCCGCCTGACCTCGTGCTGCTCGACGTGATGCTCCCGAAGATCTCGGGCCTCGACGTCTGCCGGTCGATCCGCGCCCGCTCGAGCGTGCCGATCATCATGGTGACGGCGAAGTCGAGCGAGATCGACACGGTCGTCGGTCTCGAGGTCGGCGCCGACGACTACGTCGCCAAGCCCTACCGCCTCCGCGAGCTCGTGTCCCGGATGCGCGCCGTGCTCCGGCGGGCGCCGAGGGAGCCTGCCGGCGCTGGCACCGGCGCCGGCTCTGCACCGGGCGAGCTCCCCCTCCCCGCCGCGGAGCCTCCCTCGGCCGTGCTCGAGGTCGGCGGGGTCCGCCTCGACCCCGAGCGCCACGAGTGCACCGTGCGGGGCCGCGAGGTCCAGCTCCCCCTGAAAGAGTTCGATCTCCTCGAGGCGCTGCTCTCCAATGCCGGCCGCGTCGTCACCCGCGACGCCCTGATCGACCGGGTGTGGGGGAGCGACTACGTCGGGGACACGAAGACCCTCGACGTCCACGTGAAGCGCCTCCGCTCCCGCATCGAGGCCGACCCCTCGAGACCGTCGCTCATCACGACGATCCGGGGCCTCGGCTACCGGTTCGAGGCGCCGCGCCCTCACCGGTAGCCTCGGCCGGGTGCCGGCGATCGAGGTCGAGGGGCTGGAGGTCCGCTACGGCGCGACCCGCGCCGTGGACGGCGTCACCTTCGCCGTCGACGCCGGAGAGGTCGTCGCCCTCCTCGGCCCGAACGGCGCCGGCAAGACCTCGACGGTCGAGACGCTGGAGGGCTACCGGCGCCCGAGCGCCGGCCGGGTGCGCGTCCTCGGCCTCGACCCGGTCGCCGACCGCCGGTCCCTCGTCGCCCGCATCGGCGTGATGCTCCAGGAGGGCGGCAGCTACCCCGTCCTCAGCCCCGAGCGCTCGCTGCGACTGTTCGCCTCCTACTACGAGCAGCCGCGCGATCCCGCCGAGCTGCTCGAGCTGACCGGGCTCTCGGCTGCAGCCCGGCGCCCCGCCCGGCAGCTCTCCGGCGGCGAGCGCCAGCGGCTCGCGCTCGCGCTCGCGCTCGTCGGGCGGCCGCGGGTCGCCTTCCTCGACGAGCCGACGGCCGGCGTCGACCCGGCCGGCCGTCTCGTCGTGCGCGAGATCGTCGGCAGGCTGCGCACCGACGGCGTCGGTGTCCTTCTGACGACGCACGAGCTGGCCGAGGCCGAACGGCTCGCCGACCGGGTCGTGATCCTCGACCGCGGCCGGGTCGTCGCCGCGGCGCGGCCGGCGGAGCTCGTCACGACCGGCGAGGAGATCCGCTTCGGCGGTCCCGCCGGGATCGACAGCGCCGAGCTGGGGCAGTCCCTCGGCGCTGTCGTCACGGAGCTCTCCCCGGGCGAGTACCGGGTCGCGGCGGCCGCGACGCCGGCCATGGTCGCCGCCCTGACGGCCTGGCTCGCCGAGCGCGACCTTCCTCTCGCCGACCTTCGCGCCGGGCGCCAGACCCTGGAGGACGCCTTCTTGCGGCTCACCGGCCGCGACGAGGCCCCGTGACGGCCGTCGGCTCGACGCGAAGCGCACAGGGCCGGGACGGACCGGGTCGGGGCATAGGGGCGAGAGCGCTCTACGCCCAGGCGGTCGAGGAGATCCGCATGACCCTCGAGCACGGCGAGCGGCTCCTCGTCACCTTCGTGATCCCCCTCGCCGGGCTGGTCCTGTTCTCGGAGGTGCCGATCGTCTCGACGGGGACAGCGACCAGGGTGCAGTTCTTCGCGCCGAGCGTCCTCGCCCTCGCCGTCGTCTCGACGGCGATGGTGAACCTCGGGATCTCGACCGGTTTCGAGCGTGGCTGGGGCGTGCTCAAGCGCCTCGGCGCGACGCCGCTCGGACCCGTCCGGCTGCTCGCCGCGAAGATCCTCGCCGTCCTCGCCGTCGAGCTCGTACAGGTCGGCGTGCTCGGCGGCGTCGCCGCCGGGCTCGGCTGGAGACTGCACGGCCCGGTCGGCGAGGCGGTCGGCGCCGCCGTGCTCGGCACGGTCGCGTTCGCGGGGATCGGCTTCTTCCTCGCCGGGACGCTCCGGGCGGAGGTGACGCTCGCCGCCGCCAACATGCTCTACATCCTGTTCCTCGGCATCAGCGGGATCATGTTCCCCCTCGCCAAGCTTGGGGGCTTCTCCGCCGTGGCGCGCCTCCTCCCGGCGGCGGCGCTGACCGACCTCCTCCATCCGGCGCTCGGCGCCGGTGGCCACGTGCCCGTCGAGGGCTGGGCCGTCCTTGCGACCTGGGCCGCGGCTGCGCCGGCGATCGCCGCGGCGACGTTCCGCTTCGACTGACCGAGGTCGCCGCCGCGCCGGCTGGCGTTGCTCGCGCTGCAGCAGGCTGTCCATGGTCCGCGCCGGTGGGCGGTGCGGCGTCGGGCGTACCTACGATTGTCGGTCGTGCGACCTGTGACCCTGCTCCGCAGGAGCAGCGTGAGCCCGCTCCTGCTCCGCCGCCTCGCGCTCGCATCTGCTGTCTGCTACGGGCTGCTGGTGGTCAGCGGCGGAGCGGTTCGGCTCACCGGATCCGGCCTCGGCTGCCTCGACTGGCCGACGTGCTCGCAGGGCCACATCACCCCTGCGGTGTCGTTCCATCCGCTCGTCGAGTTCTCGAACCGGATGGTGAGCGTCGCCGTGACCGTCGTCTCGATCGCGACGTTCCTCGCGGTCCTCGCGCCACGGGTGCGCCGGCGCGATCTCGTGTGGCTCGCCTCCGGCCTCGTCGCCGGCCTCGCGGGCCAGATCGTCGTCGGCGGGATCGTCGTCCTCACGAAGCTCAACCCCTACTGGGTCGCGCTCCACTTCCTGCTGACGCTGGCGATCCTCGCCGACGCGATCGTGCTCTACGAGCACGCCGCCCGCGGGGACCGCGTCGCCGGGCACCTCGTCGGTCCGGAGATGCGATGGCTCGTCCGCCTCTTGCTGGCGACGATCTCCGCCCTCGTGATGGCCGGCACGACGGTGACCGGCAGCGGCCCCCACGCCGGCGGTCCCGGCGCGCAGCGCATCCCGGTCGCGTTCCGGGACCTGGCCGAGCTGCACGCCGACATCGCGCTGTTCCTCATCGGGCTCACGCTGGCGACGCTCTTCGCCCTCCACCAGGCCCGTGCGCCCGGCAGCGTCCAGCGAAGGGCGAGGACGTTCCTCGAGATCCTCTTCGCCCAGGGCACGCTCGGCTACACCCAGTACTTCCTCCACGACAACGCGCTCGTCGTCGGGTTCCACCTCGCGGGTGCGACCGCCGCCTGGACGGCGATCATCTGGCTGTACCTCGGACTGCAACGCCGGGAGACGACGGTCGCGCGCACCGATGTCCTCGACCGGGCCGCTCAGGCCGGCGCTGCCGGGGCGCTGCCTGCCCTCGCCGGGAGCGTCGGCGATGCCGGCTAGCGGTGGGACCTCGGCGACCGCGCCGGTCGTCGAGGAGGTCGCCGGCACCGAGTCGGGCGTCCGGGAGGAGCGACCGTGGCTCGTCGTCGTCTGGAACGACCCGATCAACCTGATGTCGTACGTGACCTACGTCTTCCAGAAGCTCTTCGGCTACAGCCGGGAGCGCGCGACGAAGCTCATGCTCGACGTCCACACCAAGGGCCGGGCCGTCGTCGCGTCGGGTCCGCGCGACCGGGCGGAGAACGACGTCGCACGGCTCCACCGCCACGGCCTCTGGGCCACCTTGGAGCAGCCGGAGTGAGCGTCGTGCGAAGGCCCCGGCCGTCATGAGCCTGCGGCGGCGGATCGCCCGCTCGAGGCGCGGCGGCTACGACCTTCGCCTCCCCGCCGGCGAGCGCGCGCTGCTCGCGGCGTTGCCGGGGCAGCTCGAGCACCTGCTCGGCGAGCTGGGAGGTGAGGGCGAGGCCCCGCCCGAGGCGCTCCGGCGCCTGTTCCCCGTGGCGTACACCCGCGACGAGCTCGCCGAGGCGACCTACGAGGCCGTCGCACGGGGAGAGCTCATCGAGCACCACCGAGAGGCGCTCGCCGTGCTCGCCCGGACGAGCGGAGCCGATCACCTGGACGAGGAGCAGGCGGCGAGCTGGCTCGCGGCTCTCAACGACCTCCGCCTCGTCCTCGGGACGTCGCTCGGGGTGACCGAGGAGGCGGTGGCCCCCGACGAGTCAGATCCGGCCTTCTCGGACTGGGTCTACTACGGCTACCTCTCCTACCTGCAGGGTGAGCTCGTCGACGCCCTCGAGGGGGCACTGCCACCACCTGTGCCGGGAGCCGACGACGAGGTCCCCGAGGATCCCTGGGGCGAGCCGCCGGGCGACCTGCGGTGGGACGGGACGCAGCGGCCCGCGGGCCCGTGACCCCGCGGCGAGAAGGGGGCAGGCGGGCGTCGAGCGGCGCAGCGGGCGGCGACGGCGGTGCGCGGCGGGCGGGCGGCGGTGCGCCCCGCATCGTCACGCTGATGGGCTCGGGCGAGCTCTCGCCGACGATGGTGAAGGTGCACCGGGCCGTGCTCGAACGCCTCGGCCCCGAGCCGGTGCCGGCCGTGCTGCTCGACACGCCGTTCGGGTTCCAGGAGAACGCCCGCGAGCTGCAGGCGAAGGTCGTCGCCTACTTCCGGGAGAGCCTGCGCACGGCCATCGAGCCAGCCGCCGCCCCGCGGGTGGGCACCGGCATCGCCGGTGAGGGCTTGCCGGAGAACGGCGTAGCGGGCCCGGCCCCGACGGAGCCGGGCCCGGCAGGTCCCGTCCCGCGGGAGCGGGTCCCCGGCGCTCCGGGGCCGCTCTCCGAGGACCCCTTCGCCGCCGAGCTGCTCACCGCCAAGCTTCGCGACGCCCGCTACGTCTTCTCCGGCCCGGGCAGCCCCACCTACGCCCTCCGGCGGTGGCGCCCGAGCGTCGTGCCGGCGTTGCTCAAGGAGAAGCTCACTCGCGGGGGCGCCGTCTGCTTCGCCAGCGCGGCGGCGCTCACCCTCGGCGCCTTCACGGTCCCGGTCTACGAGATCTACAAGGTCGGCGAGGACCCTCGTTGGGCCGAGGGCCTCGACGTGCTCGGAGCGGTCGGGCTGCACGTCGCCGTGATCCCCCACTACAACAACAGCGAAGGCGGCACGCACGACACGCGCTTCTGCTACCTCGGCGAGCGGCGGCTCGAGGTCCTCGAGGCGCTGCTTCCCGCCGACCACTTCGTCCTCGGCGTCGACGAGCACACCGCCTGCGTCGTCGACCTCGTCGCCCGCTCGCTCGCCGTCGAGGGCCTCGGCGTCGTGACGGTGCGCCGGGCAGGGCAGTCGACGACGTACCCAGCCGGAAGCGAGGTGCCCCTCGACGCGATCCTCGAGGCGGCCTTCGTCGAGCCAAGGGCGACCTCGGCGGCGGAGGTGGCGACCGTGGTGGCGGCGCCGGCGGGAAGCGCGCCGCCCGCTTCCTCGGAGGGGGCCGCCGCCGAGGCCGCTCCGCCTGCCGGCGCTGCTCCCCGGGACTACGGCCTGGCGACCTCACCCCTCCTCGACCTCGTGCACGAGCAGGAGGAGGCGTTCGCCGCGGCGGTCGAGCGGCGGGACGCCGACGGCGCCGTCTCGGCAGTGCTCGGCGTCGAGCAGCTCCTCGCCGACTGGTCCACCGACGTGCCCCAGCAGGACGAGGTCCAGCGGGCCCGGGCGAGCCTGCGGGCGATGGTCGTCGAGCTCGGCCACCTGGCTGCCGAAGGGCTCCGCGACCCGCGCGAGGTCGTCGGCGGCTACGTCGAGCTGCTCGTCGAGGCGCGCCGCCTCACTCGGGAAGGCGGGAGGTACGAGGAGGCCGACGACCTCCGCAAGCGCCTCGGCGATCTCGGGGTCGAGCTGCGCGACCACGCCGGGGGGACGGAGTGGCTCCTCCGGCCGCCCGCGCCCGGCTGATCAGTCGCCGGAGGTCACCAGGGCGACGAGGAAGCCGTCGTGGCCCTTGACGCCGACGGTCTGCAGCGCCGTCGCGCTCACCCGCGGCTCGGCAGCGACGACCTCGAACAGGCGCCTCGTCCCGACGACGTCCGGATCGCCGCTCGCCCTCTCGAGGATCCGACCGTGACGGACGACGTTGTCGACGACGACGAGGCTCCCCCGGCGGGTCAACCGCAGGGCCCATTCGAAGTAGTCGGCGTTGTGCGCCTTGTCGGCGTCGACGAAGACGAGGTCGAACGGCCCGCACCCCTCGGCGGCGAGCTTGGGCAGCGACTCGAGCGCCGGCCCGACTCGCACCTCTACGACCTCCGCGAGGCCGGCGCGCGCGAGGCTCGCCCGGGCTACCTTGGCATGGCGCTCCTCCGCCTCCAGGCTGATCAGCCGTCCGCCAGGGGGGAGCGCCCGGGCGAGCCAGATCGTGCTGTAGCCGCCGAGCGTGCCGATCTCGAGCACGTTGCGCGCGCCGACCATGGCGGCGAGAAGGCCGAGAAGCTTCCCCTGGTTGGGCGCCACGTTGATCTCTGGAAGCCCTGCTTCGGCGCTCGCCGCCAGCGCGGCGTCGAGCGCCGCGTCCGGGCGGACCAGGTGCCCGACGATGTAGTCG
>JAKAOD010000168.1 GCA_021823365.1 Actinomycetes bacterium
CGCGATGCCGCAGCGCACCGCCTGGCGCGGCGACCTCGCCGTGTAGGGGAGCCCGTCGAGGGTCATGCTCCCCGACTGGGCGGGCGTGACGCCGAAGATCGCCTCGGCGAGCTCGGTACGCCCGGCGCCGACGAGGCCAGCCAAGCCTAGGATCTCGCCCTTTCGAAGGCTGAACGACACGTCCTCGAAGTAGCCGGGCCGCGTCAGGTTCCTCACCTCGAGGACGACGTCACCCCTCGCCCGTGTGAGCGACGGGTACAGGTCGCCGATCTCTCGGCCGCACATCATGCGAACGAGCTCGGAGACCGCGACCTCGCTCGTCGGGCGCTCCGCGACGACGACGCCGTCGCGCAGCACGGCCACCCGGTCGGTGAGGGCCTTCACCTCGTCGAGCTTGTGGCTGACGAACACCAGCGAGATCCCGCG
This sequence comes from Actinomycetes bacterium, assembly GCA_021823365.1. The sequence continues at coordinate 427 of JAKAOD010000168.1, forward strand.
CTCGCGCAGCGCGTGCAGCAGCGTGAACAGCGAATCGACCTCGCGGCTCGACAGCACCGAGGTCGGCTCGTCGAGGATCAGCACTCGCGCCCCCGAGATCAGCGACTTGGCGATCTCGATGAGCTGGCGGTCCGCAATGCCGAGCTGGTAGACGGGGGTGCGCGGGTCCAGGTCGATCCCGATCTCCGCGAAGACCTCGGCGGTGCGATCGTAGATCTGGCTCCAGTCGACCAAGCCGCGTCGCGTCGGATGGCGCCCGGCGAAGAGGTTCTCCGCCACGTCGAGGTCGGGGAAGACCGCGGGCTCCTGGTAAGTGGCGGCGATGCCGAACTCGCGCGCGACCCGCGGGTTGGCAACGCGCTGGGCGACGCCGTCGATCAGGATCTGCCCGCTGTCCGGGGCGAGGACGCCGGTGAGGATCTTGACGATCGTCGACTTGCCCGCGCCGTTCTCGCCCAGCAGGCCGACGATCTCGCCGGAGTAGAGCGACAGGCTCACGCCGCTCAGCGCGTGCAGCCCGCCGAAGCTCCGCCGGATGTCGCACAGCTCCACGATCGGCACGCGGTCGCGCACCGACCCGATCGCGGCGCCGAGCTTGCCCGGTTCGGCACTCGACTGACCCATGTCGGGCTCCGGCCCCCCTTCGCGCTGCTTCGTGCCTGGCTCTAAGCCGACTCGCGTGCGACGCTGACCCGCCGTGAGCACGTCGATCCCCGCCACTGCACTGGGAACGATACCAGCGGCTCATTACCGACGCAAGCCGCCACGAGGCGGACCGCGACACGCGCCCAGGTGGCAGCGATAGATGCCTACAATTCGGGGAAGCCACGCGCGCCGACGACGGGCGAGCGGCGTGGCGCGGGCGGTACGCGGGCTCGCATGTTGGAATCGATATTCCCACGCGCTAGAGTCCTGCCCGACGGGCTGCACCGCGCGGACGATCGGGAGCCGGTGGACAACCTTCTGGTGTCGGACGAGGGATCTCAGCTGCGGCCGGCGAGCGGCTTCTCGGCGCTGACCATCACCCGGATCGAGACGGTAGCGGTCCGGGCGCCGCTCGCCGCGGACTTCCGGGGCAGCCACTATCACATGACCCACCGTGCGACGCTGGTCACCCGCGTGTACACCACGGACGGGATCGTCGGCGAGGCGTACGCCGGCGACGAGGACGCCAACCTCCTCGAGATCGAGCGCATCGTCCACACGGAGCTCGCCCCGCTGGTGGTCGGCCTCGACGCGATGGCCACGGAGCGCTGCTGGCAGGCGGGCTACCCCGTGACCTTCGACATCTTGCGCGAGCGGCGCCTCGGCCTGGTGGCGCTCGCGGGCGTCGACGCCGCGATCTGGGATGCCGTGGGCAAGGCGCTCGGCCAGCCGCTCTGGCGCCTGTGGGGTGGCTTCCGTCGCGCGCTCCCGCTCATCGCTATCGGCGGCTACTACGGTGACCCGCTCGGGACGATCGAGGAGGAGATCCAGAGCTACGTGGACCTCGGGCTCGCGGGGCTCAAGTTCAAGGTCGGCGGGCGCTCGCCCGCCGAGGACGCCGAGCGGGTGGCGCAGGCGCGTGCCGCGGCGCCCGAGGGCTTCCTGCTCTCGATCGACGCCAACCAGGGCTACGACGTCGCCGGCGCGATCGACCTGGCGCGGCGCGTCGCCGACCTCGGCATCACGTGGTTCGAAGAGCCCGTGGGCTGGGACAACGACGCGCGCTGCATGCGCGACGTCCGCATGCGGTCGCCGCTGCCGATCTGCGCGGGCCAGAGCGAGCACTCGCCCGCTGGGTGCCGCGACATGATGGAGATCGGCGCGATCGACATCTGCAACTTCGACGCGTCGTGGTCCGGCGGGCCGACCGTGTGGCGCCGGATGGCGGCCGTGGCCGGCACCTACGGCGTGGCGGTCGGCCACCACGAAGAGCCGCAGGTCTCCGCGCACCTCGTGGCGAGCCAGCCCCACGGCACCGTCGCCGAGTGCTTCCACCCGGACCGGGACCCGTTCTGGTGGAATCTGATCGCCAACCGGCCGGCGCTCGAGGGCGGGAAGCTCCTGCTCTCCGACGACCCCGGGTTCGGCTGGCAGCTCGACACCGACTACATCGAACGCCATCGAGTCCGGACGGAGTAGCGACGATGGAGACCGATCCTGTGGGCACCAGGCAGAGGAGCGCCAGCAGGATCAGCATGCAGGACGTCGCGAGGCGCGCCGGGGTCGCCCCCTCCTCGGTCTCGAGGGTCCTCTCGGGCCATCCCAACGTCTCCGAGGTGATGTGCAACCGCGTCGTCGACGCGGTGTCGGCCCTGGGCTACGAGCCGGATCTGCTGGCCCAGAGCCTGCGACGGGGGGCCTCCCTGACGGTGGGCTTCGTCGTCGGCAACGTCTCCAATCCCCTGCTGTCCGAGATCGCGCTCGGTGCCGAGACCCGCCTGCAGGCGGCCGGGTACTCGATGCTGCTCGCCAACTCCATGAACCAGCCCGAGCTCGACGCCGCTCACATCCGGCTCTTCGCCCAGCGAAGGGTCGACGGCATGCTCCTCTCGGTCTCCAGCGAGGACTGGCAGGGCACCATCGATGCCGTGAACAAGGCGAGGCTGCCGGCGGTGTTGGTGGATCGAGAGCTCGACGTCGAGGGCCGGGTGTCCTCCGTCCTAGCCGAGCACGACGTCGGCATCGCAGCCGCGGTGCGCCACCTCGCCTCGCTCGGCCACCGGCGCATCGCGCTCGTGAACGGGCCTCCCAACCTTCGTCCGGCGCGCGACCGCGCCGCCACGCTGCGCCGGGTCTCGCGCCAGCTGGGCATAGCCTCCTCGGTGCGCTCCGGGGACTTCAATGCCCAGCACGGCGAACACGCCACGCGGAGCCTGCTCGCCGAGCCGGACCCGCCCACGGCGCTCGTCGCCGGCAGCAACCAGCTGCTGGCGGGCGTGCTGCGCGCCCTGCACCAGCTGCAGCGTCGCATACCCGACGACGTGTCCCTCGTCACGTGCGACGCCCTGCCGCTGGCGGAGTTCCTCGTGCCGCCGCTCGCGACGATCGCCCGCGACCACCACGCCACCGGGGTCATCGCGGCGTCGCTGCTCCTGGAGCTGCTCTCGGGCGCGAAGCCCCGGATCGAGAAGGTGCCGACGACGTATCACCCGGCGGCGAGCGTCGGGGCGATCGCAGCGGCGAGCTGACCGAGCGAGGGCGCCGCGTGGAGTTCCTGCTGCAGATCGAGGTCCGGCTTCCCGCGGAGATGCCCGAGGAGGAGCGGGCCCGCCTCACCGTCGCCGAGCGCGAGCGCGGGAGCGAGCTGTGCGACGAGGGCGTGATCCGGGCGATCTGGAGGATTCCCGGACGCCTCGCCAACTGCGCGATCTGGTCGGCGCGCGACGCCACCCGCCTGCACGAGGCAATCACGAGCCTGCCGCGATGGCGGTACCTCGAGGTGGAAGTGACGCCGCTCGCACGGCACGAGCTCGGGCCCGCATGTGCGGGCCTGCCCCCCGGACTCACGGACCCTCCGGCCCCGCTCCCGGCGTAGTCGCAGCCGTGGCCGGCGGCGTGAGGCGGCCTCGCTCGGGGAGACGGGCACGCACCCCGACGAGGTGCCACCCAGATCCGCGGACATTCGACCAGCGGTCTCACACGGTCTCTGACGGACCTGGCGGCGTTCAAGCTGCCAGAGCCTCGAAGCCCTCCTCCTGCCCGGTGCCGAAGGCGATCGCCCGCGCAACCGGCTCCTCCTCGAGCGCCACGTCGAACAATGCCCGGCGCGACCGCAGCTCCTCGATGGACAGACGCACATAGGCGGGCTCGACAGAGACCCGGCAAGGCTTGAACCACGATCCGACCGTGAAGGCGGGGAGGTTCACCATCAACCGCCCGACGGCGTCGGAGGGTCGTAGACCGACTCGCCCAGGTTGAGGCGGACCGAGCGGGTATCAGGCAGAGACCGGACATGTCGGTCGAGCTTGGTGACCACCAGGGTGTCTCCGGCCCGGCAGGCGGCGAGCGCCTCACAACGCCCCGGCCGCTCCCTGTGGATGCCGGTAAGGCCGTGGTCGACGTAGATTCGCTCCGGGGCTTGACCCCCGAGCGCGCCGAGCGCATCGCTCTTGTCGGTCAGGCCTTGGGTCTCGGTGAAGCATCGGGCGTGCCCGACGAGCAGCGCGCTCGTTGCGCACCCCCCTTGTCGGCCGGCCCCGAACAGGGTCTCCGGTCGCCGGCAACGGCCGCAGCCACCAGCGCGTGTAGTACACTGATGGGTAGTGTGTAGTACGTGCTGGTGTGGGAGGCGGTGGAGCGGGATGAGCACAGCGAGGCTCACGCCACCCGCCACGGCGTGAGCGTGACCGACATCGAGCAAGTGCTCGCCACCGGTCCGGTGTTCCGACCCGACCGGCAAGGCAGCGGCGACTTCCTTGCCGAAGGGACCACTGACGGCGGCCGCCGCGTCCAGGTGATCGTGGCCTACGACCCGGCCCGGCGGGTGCCGCGAGCAATCACTGCGTGGGAGATGAGATGACCGAGCATCGTGGACCGCTTCCCGAGCCCGAACGGGCCGAGGAGCACTTTGCGCACCGAGACGACGACGACCGCTGGGGCGAGCCCATCGAGGCCAACGGCCCCAAGCCGCTGTCGGTGATGGTTTCTACGCGTTTCAGCCGTGCCGAGGCCGACGAGCTCGCCGTGGCCGCCGAGGCGGCCGGGATGAGCCGCTCCGCCTTCGTAAGGCAGGCGGCCCTGTCCTCAGCGGCGGGCAAGGTGGTCGATGTCGCAAGGGTCAGGCGCAGCGTCGACGAAGCCGAACGCCAGCTGTCAGCCGCCCGAGAGGCTCTCGGCTGAGGCACCGGACCGCCCGGCGGCGGATCGGCGTCGGCGCGTGCTGCCGATGGCCGCTTCCTCTCCAGCTCTGCACGGCGTGCATACCCGGGTCCCGACGACGCGATCGGCCGGCGGCGGCCCGGGCTGAGGACAGGGTCTCTTGATCGACCGGGCTCCGGCGACGTGCTTCGACCGGTCCGCGTCGCCCAGGCTCGGAAGGCGCAGCCGCAGTCGTCACAGACGCCTTCGAGCCGCCGGGGCCCGTCGACGCCCATGCGCGCGCCCGCCGCCGGGACGAGGTGTCTGTGCTCGCCCCGGCCAGGCTCCGGCCATGACCACCACGACATCCATCACCATCGAGGAGGCGGCCGAGCAGGCGAAGGGCCTCGTCGCCTTCCTCCTCGCCGACTGCCCCGGGACGGCTTCTCGACGGCGCTCTGCGAGCTGTCCGCGAGCCTCTTCGGGCACGACGGCGGCAGCGACCAGGACCGCTTCTACGAGCGCTGGTTCCAGACGCCGGCGGCGCGGGCCGCCTACGTCGCCCGAGTGCTCGATCCTCCGGGCACGAAGACCCCGGCGACGGACGCCTTGGCCGGCGTCGAGGCCGCCCTGCGGGAGGAGCTCGACCGGCTGGAGCTCTTCGTCCGGTTCTCAGGCCAGGCCAGGGCCGAGGTCGAGCACAAGCAGGCTGAGGCGCTCGCCGTGCTCGCCCGCCTGCTCGCGACGCCGCCGTTGACGACGCCCGATCCCTCCCGAAGCGTCCCGAGGCGCCGATTCGAGGACGTCGAGCTCGAGACGCCCTTCCTCCTCGGTGCGCGCCACGCCGGTGTGTGCGAGGCCCGGTGTTCGACCGTCGTGGTCGAACGAGCCCTCGCCTCGCTCTGTCCGGTCTGATCCACGTGGGCCTGCCGCGGCATCACTGTCGCGGCATCCCCTCTCCTTCACCCCGCCGCTCCTGCGCGGGCCCGTCAGCCGTCACCTGCCCAGCCTCAGCCTGAGCACGGCGAGCACCTCCTCCCCGCTCATCTTGGCCGCGAGCACCCCCGATCCGACGCGAGATCCGCTCGAGGAGCGACTCGTCGGACTCCTCATCCGCCTCCCACGCCTCGGCGTCCTTGGCACCGCGTTCGCAGGGCGCCCTCACCGCGTCCGCATCTGGCGCGCCATCGAGATCGAGGACGTCGAGCGCGGACAGGACGCCCTCCACCGGCAGGACTGGGTCGATAAACGACGAGACAGCGGTCCGGGCGAGCGCGTCGTTCCCGGAGGCAGTAAGCCGGACGATGCCAGAGACCATCGCGACCACCACCGCGCCGAGTCCCTCGCCAGCTCGACGACCGGCGCGCCGGTCCCCCCGCACGCACTTCCTCGCCCTCATGAGGCGAGTGCGACCAGGAGCAGCGTACGCTGCTGGTTGGCCCCGGCCAACTACACTTGAAGCATTACAACGTCTGAACCGAAATGGACAACCTCGACGTGGTGGTAAACCGACCGGCAAATAGAGGAGGAGAGAATGGGTTGGCTCTCGAGATCGGAA
>JAKAOD010000169.1 GCA_021823365.1 Actinomycetes bacterium
CGCGGCCGCCGGTGCGATGGTCGAGGAGGTCTCGGTGCCCGAGCTCCTCCACGGGCTCTCGGCGTACTACGTCGTCGCGCCGGCGGAGGCCTCGTCGAACCTCGCCCGCTACGACGGCGTGCGCTACGGGCTCAGAGTCGAGGGCGAGGACGTCGAGACGATGAACGCGCGCACCAGGGCCGCGGGGTTCGGCCCGGAGGTGAAGCGGCGCGTCATGCTCGGCACCTATGCGCTGTCGGCGGGCTACTACGAGGCCTACTACGGCCAGGCGCAGCGGGTGCGGGCGGTCGTCGCCCGTGCCTTCGCCCGCGCCTACGAGCGCGCCGACGTCCTGCTCTCGCCGACCTCTCCGTCGGTCGCGTTCCCGCTCGGCGAGAAGACCGCCGACCCGCTCGCGATGTACCTCGCCGACCTCTACACGATCCCCTCGAACCTCGCCGGCCATCCCGCCATGAGCGTGCCTTTCGCCGTCGGCGAGGGCGGGCTCCCCGTCGGCGTCCAGGTCCTCGCGCCGGCGCTGGGCGAACGTGAGATGTTCCGGGCCGGCGCCGTGCTCGAGGCGGCGGCCGACCCCCGCGGACGTGCGCCGGTGGCGACGGGGACGCGCCCGTGAGCGGCTGGGAGGTCGTCGTCGGCCTCGAGGTCCACGCCGAGCTCTCGACGGCGACGAAGCTCTTCTGCGGCTGCCCCAACCGGTTCGGGGCCGAGCCGAACACCCTCGTCTGCCCGGTGTGCCTCGGGCTCCCCGGCTCGCTGCCGGTGCTCAACCGCAGGGCGGTGGAGCTCGCGATGCGCATCGGCAAGGCGCTGCACTGCGACATCCGGCCTTCTCGCTTCCACCGGAAGAACTACTTCTACCCCGACATGCCGAAGGACTACCAGATCAGCCAGTACGACGAGCCGGTGAACGTCGACGGCTACCTCGAGCTCCCGGGTGGGAAGAGGATCGGCATCGAGCGGGCGCACATCGAGGAGGACACCGGGAAGACCACCCACCTCGGCGGAGGCGGCCGGATCCACGACGCCGAGCGCGCCCTCGTCGACTACAACCGGGCAGGCGTTCCCCTCGTCGAGATCGTCTCCAGGCCCGACGTCCGGGGGGCCGAGGAGGCCCGCGCCTACGTCGGTGAGCTGCGGGCCGTGCTCGTCGCCACCGGCGTCTCCGACGGGCGGATGGAGGAGGGCTCGCTGCGGGTCGACGCCAACGTCTCGGTGCGGCGCGAGGGGTCCGAGGGTCTTGGCACGCGCTGTGAGGTGAAGAACCTCAACTCGCTGCGCTCGCTCGGGCGCGCCATCGAGCACGAGGCGGCGCGCCAGGTCGCCCTCATGGAGGCCGGAGGCGAGGTCCTCCAGGAGACCCGGCACTGGAACGAGGACGAGGGGCGGACCTCCTCGATGCGCTCGAAGGAGGAGTCGCACGACTACCGGTACTTCGCCGAGCCCGACCTCGTCGCGCTCGTCCCCGACGACGAGCTGATCGCCCAGGCGGCCGCCGACCTGCCGATGCTCCCCGCCGACCGGCGCCGGCGGCTCGCCGGGCTCGTCGCCCCGGCGCCGGAGGACGTCTCGGTCGGCGTCGCCGACCAGATCGCCACGGCGGTCTCGCTGGGTCTCGACGACCTGGTCTTCGCGTCGGCGGCCCTCGGCGCCGACGCGCGCCTCGCCCTCGCACGTGCCGCCAACGAGGCGGCGCAGGTGCCCGACGCGGCGCGCGTCCTCGACCCCGCGGCCTTCGCCGCCCTTCTCGGCATGGAGGCGACGGGCCGGCTCTCGGCGACGCAGTCGAAGTCCGTGCTCTCCGAGATCCTCGTGCACGGCGGCGACCCGGCCGAGGTGGCGAGCGGGCTCGGCTTCGAGGCGCTCGGCGACGACGCGACCGAGGCGGCCGTCGCCGCCGTCGCCGCCGCCCATCCCGAGGAGTGGGGCCGCTACCTCGGTGGTGAGGAGAAGCTCGCCCAGTTCCTCCTCGGCCAGGTGATGCGGGCGACGAAGGGGAAGGCGAACGGCAAGGCCGTCGCGGCGCTGCTCGCGGCGCGCCGGCAGGGGGATCGTGCCTGAGCCCGGGCGCCGGCCGTGACGTCGCTCGCGGGGCGCCGGGTCGTCGTGACGGGCGCGGCGCGCGGCATCGGCCTCGCGATCGCAAGGGCGGCCGCGCTCGCCGGCGCCGACGTCGCCGTCCTCGACCTGGCGGCCGGGGACGCCGCCCGCGCCGCGGCCGACCTCGCCGCGGCGGCGCCGGACGCCCGAGTCGGGTCGGCAGGGTGCGACGTGCGCGATCGCGCTCAGGTCGCCGCGGCGAGCGAGCAGCTCGCCGCCTCCTGGGGGGTCGCCGACTGCCTGGTGAACAACGCCGGCGTCGTCCAGCACATCCCCTCGACCGAGGTCACGCCCGCCGAGTGGGAGGACGTGCTCGCGGTCAATCTGAGCGGGGTCTTCTATTGCTCCCAGGTGTTCGGCGGGCCGATGCTCTCCGCGGGTCGGGGGAGCATCGTCAACATCTCCTCGATGTCGGGGCTCGTCGTCAACCGGCCACAGTCGCAGGTCGCGTACAACGTGTCGAAGGCCGGCGTCATCATGCTCACGAAGTCGCTCGCCGCCGAGTGGGCGCCGAGGGGCGTGCGGGTCAACAGCGTCGCCCCCGGCTACATCCGCACGGCGATGACCGCGGAACTGCTCGACGGCGAGATGGCCAGGACGAGCTGGATCGGCGCGACGCCCCTCGGGCGGGCCGGCTCGCCGGAGGAGATCGCGTCGGTCGTCGTGTTCCTCCTCTCCGAGGAGGCGAGCTTCGCCACGGGGGCGACCTTCGTCGTCGACGGCGGCTACACGGTCTGGTGAGGCGCCGGCGGCACCGAGCGCCGTAGGCTCCGGACATGACGATCGACGAGCTCTTCTCGGGTCCTGCCGCGGGCTCGTTGAAGATCCACAGCCAGGACGTGACGGAGGGCCGGCGTCGCGCGGGGGCGCGGGCGATGCTGCGCGCCATCGGCATGCGGGAGGAGGATTTCTCCAAGCCGCAGGTCGGCGTGGCTTCGACTTGGAACGAGGTCACGCCCTGCAACCTGCCGCTGCGCCGGCTCGCCGACCGGGCGAAGGACGGAGTGCGCGCCGCCGGGGGGTTCCCGGTCGAGTTCGTCGCCATCTCGGTCTCCGACGGGATCTCGATGGGGCACGAGGGCATGCGCGCTTCGCTCGTCAGCCGAGAGCTCATCGCCGACTCGGTGGAGACGGTGATGCACGCCGAGCGCTTCGACGCCTTCGTCGGGCTCGCCGGCTGCGACAAGTCCCTCCCCGGGATGCTGATGGCGGCGGCCCGTCTCGATCTGCCGATGGTCTTCGTCTACGCCGGGACGATCCTGCCCGGGCACCTCGGCGCCGAGGTGCTCGACATCGTGAGCGTCTTCGAGGCGATCGGGGCGAACGCGGCGGGGGAGATCGACGACGAGACGCTGCTCGCGATCGAGCGCAACGCCTGCCCGACGGAGGGCGCGTGCGCCGGGATGTTCACCGCCAACACGATGTCCTCAGTCGCCGAGGCGCTCGGCATGGCGCTTCCGTCAGGCGCGAGCCCGCCCGCCGTCGACCGGCGCCGGGACGACATCGCCTACGACTCGGGTCGAGCCGTGCTGCAGCTCCTCGAGCGGGGCATCCGGCCGCGCCAGGTGATGACGAAGGCGGCGTTCGAGAACGCGATCGCCGTCTCGATGGCGCTCGGCGGCTCGACGAACGCCGTCTTGCACCTCCTGGCGATCGCGAACGAGGCCCGTGTCGAGCTCACGATGGACGACTTCGACAGAGTCGGCCGCCGCGTCCCGCACCTCGCCGACATGAAGCCGCACGGCCGGTTCCACATGAGCGACCTCGACGCGGTGGGCGGCGTGCCGGTCGTGATGCGCGAGCTGCTCGAGGCAGGGCTGCTCGAGGGGGAATGCCTCACCGTCACCGGGCGGACGGTCGCCGAGAACCTCGCACGTCTCGACCCGGCGGCTCCGGACGGCGAGGTCGTGCGCCCGCTCTCCCGGCCGATCCACTCCCGCGGCGGCACCGCCGTGCTCAAGGGATCGCTGGCGCCCGACGGTGCGGTCGTGAAGGTCGCCGGCATGGACGGATCCCGCTTCGAGGGGACGGCGCGGGTGTTCGACGGCGAGGACGGGGCGATGGAGGCGATCCTCGCGGGCGACATCGTCCCCGGCACCGTGCTCGTCATCCGGTACGAGGGTCCGAAGGGCGGTCCGGGCATGCGCGAGATGCTCGCCGTCACCGGGGCGCTCACCGGGGCGGGTCGCGGGGGGGACTGCGCGCTCGTCACCGACGGCCGGTTCTCCGGGGGGACGCACGGCTACTGCGTCGGGCACGTCGCGCCGGAGGCCGCCGTCGGCGGGCCGGTCGCCCTCGTCGCCGACGGCGACCGGATCGTCATCGACGCCGACGAGGGGCGCATCGACCTCTTCGTCGAGCCGCACGAGCTGGAGCGCCGCCGTGCGCTCTGGAAGCCGCCGGCTCCCCGGTACACCGCGGGGGCGCTTGCCAAGTTCGCCAGGCTCGTTGCCGGCGCCGAGCGGGGCGCGGTGACCGAGGCCTGACCGAGGCCTGACCGATGCCTCACGGGTGCCCTTGCCGGCGCGGCCCCGGGCCGGCCGCCAGGGTCGACCGCAGCACGCGCTTGCCGGGCGCAGCCGCGTCTGGCAAGATCGCCCACGTGACGGACCGCTCGCTCGTCGTACTCATCGTGTAGCGCGCAGCGACACCCGTCGTTCGCGCGCTTGCGGCCTCCCGAAAGGGAGGTCGTTCCATTTCCGGGCGCCGGACGGCGGAGGCGGCGGCGCCCGGTCCCGCCGCCCGCCGCGCGCCGCCCGCCCCTGCCGGGGCGGAAACGAGCACCAGAGGAGCAACGATGGAGCTGACAGGAGCGCAGGCGCTCATCAAGAGCCTGGAGAGCCAGGGCGTCGAGGTGATCTTCGGGCTTCCCGGCGGGGCGATCCTGCCCGTCTACGACCCGATCATCGACTCGTCGATCCGCCACATCCTCGTGCGGCACGAGCAGGGCGCCGGGCACGCCGCCGAGGGTTACGCCCAGGTGACCGGCCGGCCGGGCGTGGCGATGGTGACGAGCGGGCCGGGGGCGACGAACATCGTCACGCCCCTCGCCGACGCCTACATGGACTCGAACCCGCTCGTCGTCGTGACCGGCCAGGTGGCGAGGCGTTCGATCGGCTCCGACGCCTTCCAGGAGGTCGACACGACGGGCGTGACGGCCGGGGTCACGAAGCACAACTGGCTCGTCACGGACCCGGAGAGCATCGTCCAGGTCGTCGCCGAGGCGTTCCACGTCGCGACGACCGGTCGCCCGGGCCCGGTCCTCATCGACTTTCCGAAGGACGTGGCGAACGCCACGGTGACCTGGCACGAGCCCTCTCCCGTCGACCTCCCCGGCTACCGGCCGGCGGGCGCGCCCGACCCGGCGTCGATCGCCGAGGCCGCCGACCTCGTGCTCTCCGCGGCGCGACCGGTGGCCTACGTGGGGGGCGGCGTCGTGAAGTCAGGGGCGTCGGCGGCGCTCGCCGAGCTCGTCGAGCTCACGGGCATCCCGGTGACGACGACACTGATGGCCCGGGGCGCCTTCCCCGACAGCCACCCGCTCAGCCTCGGGATGCCGGGCATGCACGGGACCTACGCCGCAGTCACGGCGATGCAGCATGCCGACCTGCTCCTCGCGCTCGGGAGCCGCTTCGACGACCGGGTGACGGGACGGGTCGACGCCTTCGCGCCCGGGGCGCGCGTCGTCCACGTCGACGTCGACCGCGCCGAGATCGGCAAGGTGCGCCGGGCCGACGTCGCCGTCGTCGCCGACTGCCGCCTCGCCCTCGAGGCCCTCGTCGCCGAGCTCCGCCGGCGCGGGGGCGTGCAGCCCGGCGCTCTCGAACCTGGGCGCCTCGCCCCCTGGGTCGCCCGGCTCGCCGGCTGGCGGGAGCGCTTCCCGCTCTCCTACGGCGACGGGGCGCAGCCCGGTTCCCGAGGCACCGGGGCGCTCAAGCCGCAGCATGTGGTCGAGCAGCTCCGTGATGCCACGCCGGACGACACGATCCTCGTGTCGGGGGTCGGGCAGCACCAGATGTGGGCCTCCCAGTTCTGGCGCTTCGAGCACCCGAGGAGCTGGGTCAACTCCGGGGGGCTCGGCACGATGGGCTTCGCCGTGCCGGCGGCGATAGGCGCCAAGGTCGGGCGCCCGGATCGGATGGTCTGGGCGGTCGACGGCGACGGATGCTTCCAGATGACCGCCCAGGAGCTCGTCACGGCGTCGGCCGAGCGCATCCCGGTGAAGATCGCGATCTTGAACAACGCCTATCTCGGCATGGTGCGCCAGTGGCAGCACATGTTCTACGAGGAGCGCTACTCCGAGGTCTACCTCTCACCCGACCTCCCCGACTACGTGGGCTGGGCGGAGGCGATGGGCTGCGTCGCGCTCAGGGTCGCCTCGCCGGAGGAGGTCCGGCCCGCCATCGAGAAGGCGAACGACGTCGACGACCGCCCCGTCGTGATCGACTTCCGCATCGACTCGATGGAGCAGGTGTACCCGATGGTCGCAGCCGGCGCCTCGAACGACGACATCGTCGTCCACCCGAGCCAGCAGGCCCGCCTCGAGGAGGAGCGGCGATGAGTAGCCCTATGTCAACCCCCGGCGCTGACGAGCGCCAGATGGGCACCGTGAAGCGCCGGGTCGTAGGGGGCGCGGTCCTGCCAGCAGCGCCAGATG
>JAKAOD010000170.1 GCA_021823365.1 Actinomycetes bacterium
CCGATCTGGGGAGACGTCGTGGAGGTGCTTCTCCATGTCCAGCTCGGCGGGCGCGTAGTCGCGCCCCTTCACGGTGTGAACGTGCACCACGACGGGGCCGCCGGACGCTGCCGCGCCACCGAGGGCTGCCTCGAGGGCGGCGAGATCGTGGCCGTCGACGGGGCCGACGTACGAGAAGCCCAGCGCGCCGAAGAAGGCGGGCGGAGCCGAAGAGGCGCCGGCCCCGTACCCGGGAGGCGAGCATGCCGTCGTGAGCGGGGAGATCGTCGGTGCGTACGACCGGCCGTTGTCGTTCAGCACGACGACGACGCGGCGACGTGCGAACCCGATGTTGCTCAACGCCTCGTAGGCGAGGCCGCCGGTGAGCGCGCCGTCCCCCACCACCGCGACGACGTGGTGGTGCTGGCCGCGTGCGTCACGGGCACGAGCGAGGCCGTCTGCGTAGCTGACCCCCGTCGACGCATGGCTGTTCTCGACCAGGTCGTGTGCCGACTCCGCGCGGCTCGGGTAGCCCGAGAGCCCACCCGCCTTGCGCAGCCTCGGGAAGCCCTCGGCCCTGCCGGTGACCAGCTTGTGCACGTACGCCTGGTGGCCGGTGTCCCACACGATCGAGTCGGTCGGAGAGTCGAAGACCCGGTGGAGCGCGATCGAGAGCTCCACCGCGCCGAGGTTCGAGCCGAGGTGCCCGCCCGTCTCCGACACCGAGGACACGAGGAAGCGCCGGATGTCGGCCGCCAGCCGGCCGAGCGCCGCGTAGTCCATGGCTCGGAGCCGCGCCGGCGTGAGATCACGCAGCGACCCCGAGGCGAGCTCGTCGACGGGCGCGCTCTGGCCGTGTGCGTCCCAGTCGGGTTCAGCGCCTGCGCGCAAGCCGATGTCGCGAACCGTCGTCACGGTTCAGTGCGTGTTCACGAGCGCGCGCAACGATTCGCGCAGCGACCCCATGGAGGCGATCACGGCTGAGGGCTCGTAGCCGCAGTGCGCCATGCAATTCTCGCAGCGCGGGTCCCTCCCTCTCCCGTACTTGGACCAGTCGGTCGTCTCGACGAGCTCCTTGTAGGTCGAGACGTAGCCGTCGGACATCAGGTAGCACGGACGCTGCCATCCGAACACCGAATAGCTCGGGATGCCCCACGCCGTGCACTGGAAGTCACGCTTGCCCTCGAGGAAATCGAGGAAGAGCGGCGAGTGATTGAGACGCCACTTCTTGCGCTTTCCGTCGGAGAACGCCTCTTGGAAGAGCTTGCGCGTCTGCTCGACGCCGAGGAAGTGCTCCTGGTCCGGTGCCTTCGTGTACGCGTACGCGGGGGAGATCATCATGGCGTCCACGCTGAGCTCGTCGTTCAGGAAGTCGAGGAGGTCGCGCACCGTCTTGGGCGAGTCGGTGTTGAAGAAGGTCGAGTTGGTCGTCACGCGAAAGCCGTGGCGCTTGGCCTCGACGATCGCCTCGACCGCCGTGTCGAAGACGCCCTTGCGGTCGACCGCCTCGTCGTGGCGCTCCCGCAGCCCGTCCATGTGGACGACGAAGGAGAAGTACTGGCTCGGGGTGAACTTCTCGAGCCGCCGCCGGAGGAGGATCGCGTTCGTGCAGAGGTACACGTAGACCTTGCGCTTCACGAGAGCCTCCACCATCTCGACGATCTGGGGGTGGAGGAGGGGTTCGCCGCCGGCGATGGACACCATGGGGGTGCCGCTCTCCTCCACGGCGTTCACGACGTCTTCGACGGAGAGCCGCTTTCGGAGGATGTCCGTCGGGTACTGGATCTTCCCGCAGCCCGGGCAGGCGAGGTTGCACGCGAACAGCGGCTCGATCTCTACGATCAGCGGGTAGTACTTACGGCCCTTCAGCCGCTGCCGGAGAAGATGAGCTCCGATCTTCATGTTCTGCTTCATGGGAATGGGCATCAGCGCACCTGTGAGGGAAGAGAGAACCGGACCGTTTCAGTGGCGACGTTGCGTTCGACGACCTCCGTGGGTCCGAGGGCCGACAGGGCCCCGACCACTTCGGCGACGAGGGACTCGGGGGCGGACGCACCAGCGGTGATCCCGACGGTCGCCACACCGTCGAGCCACGCGAGACGGAGCTGGCCGACGTCCTCCACGAGCTCCGCACGGCAGCCCTCGCGCAGGGCCACCTCGACCAGTCTCGCCGTGTTGGACGAGTTGGCAGAGCCCACCACCAGGAGGAGGTCGCACTCGCGGGCGATCGCCCGCACCGCGTCCTGGCGGTTCTGCGTGGCGTAGCAGATGTCGTCTGCGCTCGGTCCGACGACGCCGGGAAACCTGCGCCCGAGGGCGCCGAGGATCTCTGCGGTCTCGTCGGTTGCGAGCGTGGTCTGCGTCAGGTAGGCGACCGGCGCGTCCGGCGCGAGGTCGAGCGCATCGACCTCCTCGACGCTGGCCACGACGTGGGTCCTCCCGGGGGCCTCCCCGTAGGTGCCGACCACCTCCTCGTGGTCCTCGTGGCCGACGAGCACGATCTCGAAGCCGCGCTCGGCGAAGCGGCGGGCTTCGTGGTGCACCTTGGCGACGAGCGGGCAGGTCGCGTCGATCACGGTGAAGCCGTCGCGTGCCCGGGCCTCCTTGCGGACGTCGGGTGCGACTCCGTGGGCGGCGAGCACCACCGTCGCCCCGTCGGGCACCTCGTCGAGCTCCTCCACGAACACGGCTCCCATCGCGGCGAGCCTCCCGACCACGTGGGCGTTGTGGACGATCTGGCGCCGCACGTAGACGGGGGCGCCGTAGCGCTCGAGGGAGCGTTCGACGATCTCGATCGCACGCTCGACGCCCGCGCAGAACGACCGCGGCGACGCGAGCACCACGCGGCGCGATCGGCACGCGCGGGCCCAGCGCTCGATCGGGTCGCGCACGCCTTCGAGCGAGACCGCTGCGCGGCGCGCGTCCACGGCCGCCATCGCGCCCGGTCCGGGTGGCTCGCAGACCACGTACACGACGGCGAGCGGCCGGTCGTCGTCCACCAGCGTCGCCACCCATGCCGAATCGTGGTCCAGCACGAGGGCGCCGACCTCCTCCCCGTACGTTCCACCCGCCTGCGCCGCCACCGGGTCCGCGGAGAAGACCGGGTCCGCGGAGAAGACCGGGTCCGCGGAGAAGACCGGGTCCGCGGAGAAGACCGGGCCGACGGAGACGACCGGGTCCGCGGAGAAGACCGGGTCCGCGGAGAAGACCGGGCCGACGGAGACGACGTGGCCGTCGTGGCGAAGCTCGGTCGCGAGCAGCGGTGCGGACGGGAGCCTACGCACGAGCCGCGGCGCACCCTCGCCCGGCGCCCACAGCTCGCTCGCGACCACGAGCTGTCCGGGCACGAGGTCGGAGCGGAGCCGCTGCGCGGTGCTGGCGACGGCGACCGCGGAGCACGGCGCCAGGGTGGGCAGGGCCCTCGCGACCTGGTCGGCGAACGGCGCATCCTGTGTGCCGGAGAGGACGGTCCCTCCGCCCAGGACGTGGGCGTCTGACGGAGTCCGCGCGAGCACGATCACGTCGTCACCCATGCGGGCCGCCTCCGTGCACGAAGCGCCCGAGCGCGGTGACGGGGAACACGAGCCGGTAGAGGTGGTAGTTGATGTAGAAATCGCCGGGGAACCCGGTCCCGGTGAACCACGGCTCGTCCCACGTCCCGTCGCCGCGCTGGGTGGCGCAGAGGAACTCCACGCCGCGGCGCGTCGAGGGGCGGTCGTGCTCGCCCGCTGCGAGCAGCGCGAGGAGCGCCCACGCCGTCTGCGACGCGGTGGACGCGCCCTTCCCCGACCAGGTGGGGTCGTCGTAGGAACGAAGGTCCTCACCCCACCCGCCGTCGTCCTGCTGGCAGGCGTCGAGCCACTCGACGGCCCGCCGCACGGCCGGGTCCGCGGCCGGCACGCCGGCGGCGACGAGCGCCGGGACGGCCGCGCCGGTGCCGTACAGGTAGTTGGCTCCCCAGCGCCCGAACCACGAACCGTCCGGTTCTTGGTTCGCGAGGAGCCATGCGACCCCCCGGCCCATCGCGGCGGCGTCCGCCGGCCGCCCGGCCGCCTCCAGGGCGGCGAGCATCTCGACGACGTGCGCGGTCACGTCGGCGCTCGGCGGGTCGATGATCTCCCCGAAGTCGAAGGACGGGAGCTTGCGGCAGAGCGTGCGGGTGTTGTCGGCGTCGAAGGCGGCCCAGCCGCCGTCGCGGCACTGCATGCCGAGCACCCATCGCGTGGCGCGCTCGACCGAGCCCCGATCGTCCTCGTCGCAGCGCAGGAGCGAGAGCACCACCTCGGCCGTGTCGTCGATGTCGGGGTAGTTGTCGTTGGCGAACTCGAACGCCCAGCCGCCGGGAGCCAGATTCGGGCGGCGCACCCTCCAGTCCCCCTCGACGGTCACCTCCTCGCCGACGAGCCAGCGCGCGGCCACGCGCAAGGACGGGTCGCCGGGCTCGAGGTCCGCCTCCGCGAGGGCGACGACCGCCAGCGCGGTGTCCCACACCGGAGACTGGCACGCCTCGAGCCGCCGGCCCTTCTCGTCCCGGATCGTGAACCCCTCGAGGCCTTCGAGCGCGACGCGCAGCACCGGATGTGTGAGCGCGTAGCCACGCAGGTGCAGCGCGATGATCGAGTAGACCCAAGGCGGTTGGATGCCGCCCCAGCCGCCGTCGGCCTCCTGGCGTTCGACGATCCAACGCTCCGCCTCGCGAAGCGCGGCCTCGCGCAGCACGCGGACCGGGCGGCGCGCGTAACGCCGTGCGAGCACGTCCGCGCGCTCCAGCGCGCCCTCCCAGGTGAGAGGCGGGCGCAACGGTCGCGGGGGAAGCCCGCTGCGCAGCTCGTCGACCTCCACGCCGAGGTCGCGCCGGGGCCGGTACGTGCCCACGATCGTGAGCGCGACGACGGTCTGGCGCGCCCAGCATCCGAAGTCGTAGATGTTGAGCGGCACCCACGGCGGAAGGAAGACGAGCTCGGGGGGGAGGACCGGGAGGTCGTCCCACGGCCACTTGCCGAAGAGCGCCAGCCACATCTTCGTGAAGACGCGCGCCCGCTCGATCCCGCCGCGGTCTCGGACGAAGGCGGACGCGGCCGCCATGTGAGGGGCGTCGGGCGGGTCACCGGCGAGCCGGAGCGCCACGTACGCCTCGATGGTCGTGGACAGGTCCCCGGGACCGCCGTAGTAGTTGGCCCACGTCCCGTCCTCGCGTTGGTTCGCCCGGATCCAGCGCGCGGACTCCGCGGTGTCCTCCTCCGTGCGGATCGAGAGGAATTGCCGGAGGAGGAGGTCCTCTGCGTCCATCGAGACGTTCGTCTCGAGCTCGCCCTTCCACCAGCCTTCCTCGTGCTGCAACCCGAGCAGCGCCTTCGTGGCTCTCGTCAAGGTGGCCGCCGCGTCCACGGCGGGGGAGGTCCGCGCGGCGGCACCTGATACGTGCTGCCCCTCGAGCCTCCGGTGGTCGATCGCCGTCATCGGTCCCTCGCCGTCACGTACCGGGCCACCTCCGACAGCTCCTCTTTCGGCCCGTCCGCGAGCACCACGCGATCGAGCGCTCCGAGACCCTGCCGGAGGTGCTCGTCGGCGATCGCGGCCACTGCGTCACGCACGCCCGCGCGCTCCAAGAGCCGCGTCGTCCGCTCGATCTCCGTTTGGTCAGGGGCCCGGGAGAAGATCGAGACGAGCTCGTCCGCCAGAGCGCCGCCCAGGCCGAGCGCGAGCGCGACCGGGAGCGTCTTCTTGCGGGCGAGCAGGTCGGCCCCGACCGGCTTGCCGGTCGAGGAGGGGTCGCCCCACACCCCGAGAAGGTCGTCGACCGCCTGGAAGGCGATCCCGAGGTGCTCTCCGTACTTCCCGAGCGCCTCGGCCGTGGCGCCGTCGGCGCCGCCGAGCACCGCGCCGATCGCGCACGCCGCAGAAAGGAGCGCGCCCGTCTTGTCGCGCTCCATCGCCAGGCACTCCTCGACGGTCACCCGGTCTCTGGTCTCGAAGGCCATGTCGGCCGACTGGCCCGAGATCATCGCCTGGTTGGCGTCCGCGAGCCGTCGAGCCGCCTCCATGCGCGCCGGCGCCGGCGCCGGCGCGCCGAGGAGCACCTGGATCGCGAGCGCCGCCAGCGCGTCCCCCGCGACGATGGCGACTCCCTCGCCGAACTGCGCCCAGACGGTCGGCCGGTGCCGGCGCTCCCGGTCGCCGTCGATGATGTCGTCGTGCAGGAGCGAGTAGTTGTGCACGAGCTCGACGGCAACCGCCCCGGGAACCGCCTCGCCCTCGGCCCCTCCGACCGCCGCGGCGGCGATGAGGGCGAGCCCCGCGCGCACGTGCTTGCCACCCCCCGCGAGGTGGTGGCGCACCGGCTCGTGCAGCGAAGGGTCCAGCCGCTCCACCGCGGCGTCGAGCGCAGGCACGACGAGAGACGACGCCCTGGCCAGCGCGTCGGGCACCTGCGGCGGAGGGGTCCGGCCGGTGCCGGGCTGCGCGAGGGACGTGGTCACGCGGACGCCCCTTGAAGGCGCCGTGCCGGGGCGGGTGAGCCGAGCGAGCCGATCGCGGCGGCGGCCGCGGCCGTGCCCGAGCGGACGGCGCCCTCCATCGTCGCGGGCCAGCCGGTCGCGCACCACGCGCCGGCGACGAACACGCCGGGGATCCCGGTCTCCGGCCCGGGTCGGAGACCGGCGGTGCCGGGCACGCCCCGGAAGGTCGCTGCGTGCTCGCGGGTCACCACGGCGTCGACGATCCCCGCGTCGCGCGCCCCGGCGAAGAGCTCGCCGAGCGCTTGGTGGAACGTC
>JAKAOD010000171.1 GCA_021823365.1 Actinomycetes bacterium
AGAGATCTTCGCACTGCTCGGGCCGAACGGGGCCGGAAAGAGCACCACGGTGAAGATGCTCTGCACCCTTGCACGGCCCACCGACGGCACCGCGACGGTCGACGGGTTCGACGTTCGCCGCCAGCCAAAGGCCGTTCGCCGTCGCATCGGCTTGGTCTTCCAGGAGCAGACCCTCGACGACCAGCTGACGGCCGAGGAGAACCTCCGTTTCCACGCCGTCCTCTACCGTGTACCGAAGATGGAGGTGGAGGCTCGGATCCGCCGGGTGCTGGACCTCGTGGAGCTCACCGATCGCCGCCGGGACGTGGTCTCCACCTTCTCCGGCGGGATGGCCCGACGCCTGGAGATCGCCCGGAGCATGCTCCACACCCCGGCGGTTCTCTTCCTCGACGAGCCGACTGTCGGGCTCGATCCGCAGACTCGCGCCCTCATGTGGGAAGACGTCACCCGGCTCCGCGAGGAAGCCGGGGTGACCATCCTGCTCACCACCCACTACATGGACGAAGCCGAGTACGCCGATCGCATCGCGATCATCGACCGAGGCTCGATCGTGGCACTCGACACGCCGAGCAACCTGAAGGCAATGGTGTCGGCGGACACCGTCGAGCTCACGACCGCGGATGACCCGGCCGCCGCGGCAAGACTTACAGCGGCCGGGTTCCGGGCCAAGCTCGGAACAGGGAGCGTCGTCGTCTTCACGCCGAACGGAGATTCCCAGATCGCGCGTCTCATCGACGTCGCCGGCGTCGCCGTCACGAACGTGCACGTGCACCGTCCCTCGCTCGACGACGTGTTCCTCCATTTCACCGGTCGTCAGATCCGCGCGGAGCACGCCGAGCACGTCTTGCCGATGCGCATGCGAGCACGCGCTCGGCGCCGTTAGGCAGCACGGATGACGGTCGCCCGGCTCCCGATCGCACCTGGGACGCTCACCGACGAGCGCAGCGACCTCGGAAGCGAGCTCCGAACGGTCGGCATGGTGTGGGAGCGTGAGCTCATCCGCTTCGTCCGGACCCGAACGCGGATCCTTTCGAGCTTCATCCAGCCCATCCTGTTCCTCTTCGTCCTCGGCTATGGAATGTCGACGCTCGTGGGAACGACGGAAGGGTTCACATTCAAGAAGTTCGTCTTCCCCGGCATCGTCGCCATGTCCGTCGTCATGACGGCGATCTTCTCCGCCATCTCGATCGTGTGGGACCGGGAATTCGGCTTCCTTCGGGAGATGGTCGTCGCCCCGGTGAGCCGGGCCTCGCTCGTTGTCGGAAAGACCCTCGGTGGGGCGAGCATCGCGACCGTCCAGGGCTCCATCATGCTGGTCCTGGCACCGCTCATCGGCGTCCACCTGACCGCGCTGCTCGTCCTCGAGGTCGTCGGCCTCGAACTGCTCATGGCTCTAGCCATGACGACGTTCGGCGTCTTCGTCGCAAGCCGCATTCAGCGGATCGAGGCGTTCCAGGTGGTGATGCAGCTGCTCCTGTTCCCCATGCTCTTCCTCTCCGGTGCGCTGTTCCCCCTGAAGGGGCTGCCGGCGTGGCTGGCGGTCATCACCCGGATCAACCCCCTCACCTACGCCATCGACCCGTTTCGCCGTGTGGTGTTCGCCGTGCAGCACGTGCCGCCAGCTGCAGCCGCGCGCTTCTCCACCGGGGTGACGCTCTTCGGGTACTCCCTCCCGATCTCGGCCGAGATCGGCGTCGTGTGCGCGTTCGCGGCGTTGTTCCTCACGCTCGCCGTCGCAGGCTTCGGAAAGCCTGAGTAGGCCCCACGTTCAGCCCGTTCTCACGGCCGGGTGCGTCCCGCACCGCCGACCCGGGTCGCGCGAGCGGCCGAGAGGGCTGCGGCGAGCGCCATGAGGCCCATCGAGGCGTAGAAGGCAGCGTGAAGACCTGACGTGAAGGTCCCCACGAGACCGCCGCGGAGGCTCGTCGAGCCGACGAAGATCGCGAAGGCGAGGTGCCGACTGATGCTGCGGGACGCGGTGAGAATGGCCATCGAGAAGGAGAAGACCATTCCCACATTGGCGAAGGTGCGAAGCATCCCCGACGAGATGCCGAACGCGTCGGGCGGGGAGGCCTTCATCACCGCGGAGTTGTTCGCCGGGAAGAAGCAGCTCGCGCCCAAGCCGTTCACGACGCTGCCGGCGACCACGAGCCACAGCCCGCTCGCGGGCGCGAGGTGTGCGTAGACGAAGAGGGCGACCACCTGGACGCCGAGGCCGATCGTCGCGGGCAGGACGGGCGCGAAGCGGTCGGCGAGCCTCCCCGCCACGGGGCCGACCCCGGCACCGACCAGGTAGCCGGGGACGAGGAGCAGGGACGCGTGGATCGGGGTCAGGCGCCGAACCCCCTGGAGGTACATGATGACGAGGAAGAGCACCGAGTAGTTGGCAAGGCCCTGGAAAAGCGACGCCAGCAGCGACGGGGTCATCGACGGGACGCGGAACAACGAAAGGTCCAGCATCGGCTCGGCAGACCGCCGTTCGACGAGGATGAACAACCCGATGAAGGCGAGCCCGCCCAGCAGGTAACCCACGAGCTCCGCGTCGAGAGGCGAAACCGCCAGCTTGGTGGCGGCCCAGAGGATCCCGAAGAGGCCGAGCCCCAAGGCGGTCATCCCGAAGAGGTCGAGCCGGTGGGGCTTGCGCTCCCCAGTCTCGCGCAGGAGACGCAGCGCGAGACCGACCCCGACGAGTCCGATGGGCACGTTGATCCAGAAGATCCATCTCCAGGACACGTAGGTCACGATGGCGCCACCGAGCAGGATCCCGAGCACCGCCCCCAGGCTGAACCCGACCCCGTTGTACCCGTATGCCCTTCCCCGCTTCTCCCGGGGGAACAAGTCGGCGATGATCGCCCCGCTGTTCGCGCTGACGAGCGCGCCGCCGGCACCCTGCAGCAGGCGAAAAGCCACGATCGACATCTCGTCCCAGGCCAGCGCGCACAGCGCGGACCCCACCATGAAGACCAAGAATCCCGCCTCGTACATCCGGACCCGGCCGAACATGTCGCCGAGGCGCCCGACCTGCGTCGCGAGCAGCGTGATGACGAGCAGGTAGCCGATGACCACCCAGATGACGGAGTCCAGCGCCACGTGCAGGGACCGCTCGATCTCGGGGAGCGCGAGGACCACGATCGTCGTGTCAACCGCCGTGATCATGACGCCGATCATCACGACGACGATCGCCACGCCGCTGCCGGTCTCGCTCCGTCGCGACTGCGTCGTCGTCACGAAGGCCTCCTCGTTGCCGCCGTCGGCTGGCTGCCGTTCTAGCCGCAATGGCCGCCCTGGGGCTCCCTTCGACTTCTGGCGGGATCGCCCCCTGCACCCGTCGGCCCCCTCCTTGAGGACCTAAGTCCCTACACTGGTTCTGCCTGGGTACCCGAGGCTGGGCACAACGGGCGGCAATGGGCTGCGCGACGCGTACAAAGGGGGTGACACGCTTATGGGCCTTTTGGCGGTAGACCTGAACTCGCCGGGCACGTACGTGCACTGGAACATCTTCTCGGTGTCCGTGTCGAACCTGGTGCTGATCCTCGTGATGGTGGTGATCTTCGGCGCGGCCCTTCTCGTGCCGTTCCCTCATCGCGAGCACGATCGCCGCGCGGACGGCCAGGACGCCCAGGAACCATCAGACAAGGGGGCCTCGCTCACCACCTTGGAAGCCTCCGGCACCGGCTACGGAGCTCAGGAGGTCGGCGACCCCACCATGTGGACGGCTCGAGTGCGTCGCCTCGGCCTGCGCTTCCTCCCGCCGGGCAAGCTCCTGCCTGACAGGCAGCCCGCGTACGTGAGCTCGTGGGTCTACGTGTTCGGCGTCGCGACGCTGTCGGCACTCGGCGTAGCGATCGTCTCGGGGTTCGCGCTGGCGCTCGGAGGACCCGACTGGTGGCACTACAACCCCGTGGGCCACTTCTTCAACAGCCTCCACCTGTGGAGCGTGGAGATCTTCATGGCCTTCATGGTCATCCACCTCTGGGGGAAGTTCTGGATGGCGGCGTGGCGGGGGCGGCGCGTCCTCACCTGGATGACGGGAGTGGCAGCCTTCCTCTTCTCGGTCGTCGAGTGCTTCACCGGTTACCTCTCCCAGCAGAACCTCGACTCACAATGGATCTCGACCAACGCCAAGGACGCCTTCAACGCGGCCGGGGTCGGGCCCTTCCTCGACACCATGAACTTCGGGCAGATGCTCATGTGGCACATCGTCCTCGTCCCGCTGATCCTGGTGGCCATCGTCGGCGCGCACGTGCTCCTCGTGCGGGTGCGCGGCGTGAGCCATCCGCTGCCTGCGCGGCGGGTCCGCGGTCGGGTCGCGCGCCGCGCGGCCATTGCGTCCGACGCCGCTGAGTGGCGCGGACCCACCCGCCGCTACGACATCTTGAAGGAGGCGGGGATCGCCGGTTCGGTGGTGCTCGTGCTCGTGGTGCTGCTCGCGTCGGTGCTCTCCTCGCCGGACGTGCCCCCCGTGACGGTCCAGACCTGGGCGCATGCCACACCTGGGGACTTCATGGCGACGAGCGCCTCCGAGCTCGCCTACACGAGCCGCACCGCGACCTACGGACCTCCCTACGACAACACCTCGACGCCCGCTGGATCAGGCAACGTCCAGAAGATCATCGTGTCCTGGCAGCTCATCACCGGCGTCATGCAGCCGGTCAACTCGGCGAAGACATTCGTGCTCTCGCCGCTCTCGACGCGTGCCCCGGGCGATCCGGCCCTCGCCCGAGCCCTCCGGCGCTACGAGACCGCCTCCAAGGCACGGCAGCGAGCCTGGGTCTCCGCCTACGTCACCGACGCCGTACCCCACGTCACCTTCACCGACGGCACGCCCTCGGTGCCGAAGGCCGACGACGGTCCGGTGCCGGTCCTCATGGACGCCGAGCTGTCTATGGCACGCTCGGGCGCGCTCGACGCTGCACTGCTCGCGCAGCACCAGTTCTACGGCACCAACTTCACGAAGCCCCTCCTCTTCCTCGAAGACGGCAGCTACTTCAGCGCGGTCGGGAAGAGGCTCCACCTGCTCGGCACACAGTGGGGGGTCATGAACGAGACCGGCAGCTACCCCGGCCAGCCGTGGCTGTGGCTCTACGACCTGTGGTACCAGGTCCCCGGGTTCCGGTCGTCGACGAACGTCGACCTCATCGCGATCTACATGACCGGAGTCGCCACGATCCTGCTGCTCTGCGTTCCTCTCGTCCCCGGACTGCGTGACATTCCGCGGTACCTGCCCATCCACCGGCTCGTTTGGCGCTCCTGGAACAGTGGTGAGCCTCCCCCGCCGGGTTCGTCCGTGTCGCCTGCACCCCGGAGCGCCGAGGCGGCCGGCGGCCGAGTGACCCGAGGCGGCCGGCGGCCGAGTGACCCGAGGCGGCCGGCGGCCGAGTGACCCGAGGCGGCCGGCGGCCGAGTGACCTGAGGCTTCTCGCCGCGCGACGCCTCTCACCAGCCTCCCGAGCCTCGTGTCCCTCCGCTCGACGACGTCGAGGCCAGCGCGCCCTTGACCGGCGTGCCTTTGGGACTCAGGACGTACCACGTGCCTCCGAAGCTCTTGATCCCCTCCCCGTTCTCTTGCCCAGGACCACTGTCGGCCGCGTAGAAGTAGAGCGGGTGCCCGTCGTAGACCACCTGGAGCGACGAGCCCCGCTTCACCGTGCGGAACCTCTTCGCAATGACGCCCTTGCCCGCGCGCGGCTTGCCCTTCGTGAGGAGCGGCGGCCAAATCGAGGTGCATACGCCCGTGCACTCGAGCGACCTCGCGCCGGGAGCGGTGAGCGCGTACAGGGTCCGCCCGGCCCCGTCGGTGAGGATCTCGCCGTACTTCTTGGACCTTTCCAGGCGGACCAGGACGCCGTGGGACTCGGTTCGGTGCTTGCGGTTCGAGGCGCCGACAACGGCGGGCGAGGCCACCGCCGCCACCAGCGCGAGCGAGGACGCCACAGCGGCGGCGGTCAGGGATCGGCATGACGAGCGCTGGGCCATCTGCAGCTCCTCTCCGTTGGCACACGTCGTGTTCCTGGACGAAACGGTAGGCCAACGACCGGGGTCGGTGGCATCGGGTCGAGCCGACCGCCCCACGCGCGAGAGCGGCAGCGCGCGCCGAGGAGACCCGCCCGACGCCGCCATTCGGGTGCGGGCACCTCTCGGTAACATTTCGGGCCTGCACGCTGTGAGGCCGCTCCCTGCTCGGGGTGACGCGAGGCGGTGGGCCGCCGACGCGTCGATGGTGCTCGGCGCGGCCATGGTGGTCTGGTCGGGCGCCATCCACCTCGACCTCTGGTCCGCCGGCTACCGGAGCCTGCCGACGATCGGGTGGCTGTTCCTCTTCCAGGCGATCACCGCCTTCGTCGTCGGCCCGGCGGTGGCGGTCACCCGTCGGGTCCTCGTGGCGGGGGCGGGAGCACTCCTGCTCGCCTCCACGGAGATGGGGCTCGTATGGAGCGTCGAACGCGGGCTCTTCGGCTTCCAGGACCGCTACAGCGCACCGTTCGCCACCGAAAGTCTGGGCGTGGAGACCGCAGGCGTGGTAGTGCTGGTCGTCGCGTGCGTGCTGGCCCGCCGGCATCGCTGAAGCCCCGAGACCACGCCGCCAGCTTCGACGACGAGCCGCTTCGACGACGAGCCGCTTCGACGACGAGCCGGGGCGGCGTCAGGGCCGCCGGTGACTCGGGTTCACGGGAGCGATCGCGTGCAGATGCGCTGAGGTGTGCGCTGACCGGACACCTGCGAGCCACGGGCCGACTTTGGGTGCCACCGC
>JAKAOD010000172.1 GCA_021823365.1 Actinomycetes bacterium
GCAAGGGGGCGGGCCAAGCCCCAGTAGCTCAGTGGACCCGCTGGAGCGCGGCGTTGGCGGACGCGACGTCGAAGGCTTCGGGGTCGAACTTGTAGCCCACCCAGACGAGGAAGTTGTCGTGCTCTTCGTGGAGAGGATCGGCGATGGCCTCTACGAACTGCTCATAGCCGGGCACCCCGCCCACGTCTTCTGGCGGACAGGCGTTCTCGCCGTCGAGGCACACGCCGAACTTGAGGGACAACGGTGAGAACGTGAGACTCTCCACCGTCACCTCGTGCTCCCAGGAGTCGCCGAAGTCGTAGTCGTACTCGAAGCGCCGCACCCCGCCGCGCAGCGCCATCGACACCGTGAAGTCCCTCTCGTCGAGCTCGTCGTCGGACCAGTCCTCGACGTGCATGCCATAGAGGTGGTCTTCGATCCAGAACTGGTGGAGGTGGGAGTTGGTCCAGCCCATGGCCGCCTGGAACATGTCGTGGAGCTTGGGCAGCCGCACACCGCCGGGTACGAGCAGGCGCCGCCAGACCGTCGGCACGACTTCGTTGAGCTGGATGCGGAGCTGGAAGACGGGCTGTTGGACCACGCCGGCACACTACGCCGGGCACGGCGGTTCGGCGACTCCGTCTCGCTCCGCGATGTCGCCGCTCTCGCCGGCTGGCCGCCGGCCAAGGTCGTCGCGCAGCACAGCGCTGCGTTCGACGCTCAGCTTCTCGACAAGGCTGCGACCAACCCCGAGTGCCACCCGAACCAACCTCATCGAGCAGGGAGGGTCTCGCAAAGAAAACGGGCCAACCACGTCTCGTATCGCTGAAGTGTCCAGCCGCGCTCGACGGACCAACCTCTCACCGTCGCCGCAGCCCGTCGCGCTTCCCTGTCGGGGTGAGATCGGGTCTTGTTGCGGGGGACCAACGGGGGACCAAGTGGTGGACGAGACCTCAGGGGGCCACATCGTGCCCGGTCAGGTACGGTAGTGAGCCGATCGCCCCTGACGTTCGGGACGCAGAGGTCCCCGGTCCAAATCCGGGCAGCCCGACCACGAAACCTTCACAGCACGTGCGGCTTGTGGTTCACAGATGTCCTCAGGCGTCCTGGTGAGGGGTGCTCACGGTGGGCGCGGCGAACCGGGCACGAGCGTGCAGAGCGCGTGCACGCGCGCGTTGCGGATCGACGATGATTGGCCCGTGAGTGGACGAAGAGACCTCGGAACCCCGATGGACGACGCGGCGTCCGCTCGGCTGCGGGTGGGGGTGCTCTGGCGTGGAGAGCGGGGGGCCGAGCGACCCGCAGAAGACCGGGGCCTCGGAGGGCTCTTCGACGTCTTTCGCGCCACGGGGGTCGATGTCGTGCCCGTTCCGTTCGACGACACGCGCGTGGAGGAAGTCCGAAAGGAGCTGCACGAGCTCGACGGCGTGCTCGTCTGGGTGAACCCGATCCAAGACGGCGCCACCCGACAGCACGTCGACGAGCTCCTGTGGGGGGCTGCGGCGAACGGTCAATTCGTGTCGGCGCACCCGGAGGTGATCGCCAAGCTGGGCACGAAACAGGTGCTGTTCGAGACTCGCCACCTCGGATGGGGGTCCGACACCAGCCTCTACCGCTCCGTTGACGAGCTCGGCGAGCGCCTGCCCGCGCGCCTGGAGCGCCTCGGCAGGCTCGTCGTGAAGCAGGGTCGAGGGAACGGAGGCAACGGCGTCTGGAGCGTCGAGCTCGCCGACGCACATGCGCCGGTGACGCTCGGTACGCCGGTGCACGTCCGAGAGGCGCGGGCCAAGCACCACCAGTCCGAGCGTCTGAGCCTCGGAGCGTTCGTCCGACGGTGCGAGCCGTGCTTCGCCTGGTCCGGCATTCTCGTCGACCAGGAGTACCAGCGTCGCCTCGCCGACGGTCTCGTCCGGTGCTACCTCTCGCTCGGCGAGGTCGTCGGCTTCTGTCACCAGTGGCCGGCGGGCCTTCTCGATGCCGGCGTTGCCGCGAGCCTTTCCGACCGCGGCAGGCCGGCGATGGAGGGCCCGGAAGCACCCTCCCACCAGCGACTCCGGCGGCTCGTGGAGCACCAGTGGGTGCCCGAGATGGCGCGCGTCCTCGGGCTGGACACCCACGACCTTCCGGTCATCTGGGACGCCGACTTCCTCTTCGGCGATCAAGACGAGCGTGGCGAGGACCGGTACGTGCTCTGCGAGATCAACGTCAGTGCCGTGTGGCCGTTCCCGCCGACGGCGTCGACGACGATCGCCGCCAACACCCTTTCCCGGATAGAGGCCACCTGCCGGTGCGCCGACGCGTGAGACGACCCGAGTGGCGGCACCTGGCGGCGCGACGAGTCGCAGCCGCGGTCTGTGTCGCAGCCGGCGGCCTGGTCGGGGCTGCATGTGGACAGGCAGGGGGCCAGGCGTCGCAGACCGCAAGCGGCACGGGCGCGGTGTCCCGTGCGCGTGACCCAGAGTCGGCGAAGGCGCTGCTACGAATCGCCCGCGCCTTCAACAACGACTATCAGCAGAACAAAGATGCGGCTGTATACGCACGCTGGGATGCAGCGAGCCAGGCCGTCATCTCGCGTGCCACATACATTCGACGTCACCGCGACTGCCCGAACACACCGCACGTGCCCGTCAACACCTGGGGGGTCGATCGCGGCCCGGGAGGGGCGTGGTTGGTCCACTACTCCATCGACGGCCAGCAGTTCACGGACTGGTGGTACTACGTTCACGGCAGTTTCGTCTTCGACCTCTTGAAGTCGAACCCGTCGGCCGTTCCCCTCTACGAAGCTTCCGCCGCCCAGTACGCGAAGGACGTCGGCTGCGGGCTTTGACGAGGCTGGAGACGCCAGCCCCCGAGCCGTCGATGCTGCGCTGCCCGGGGCGACGGCTGCTGAACTGAACGCACCCGGGTGCTCGCCGCGCCCGGTACCGCGGCCTCAGTCGCCGAGATCCGTCCCCGGCGTCCGCGTGGCCCCGGTGACTTCTTGCACCCACGCGTGGGCACCACCTTGGACGAGGTCCCAGGGGCTTCCGAGCGGAGGGGTGTAGGAGAGGTCGAGGTCGCTCACCTCGTCCACCCGGAGGCCGGAGAAGATCGCTGCCGCCGCGACGTCGACGCGCTTGGCGATCCCGGCGTCGCGATGACCGAACAGCTGGACGCCGAGGAGGCGTCCGGAGGCGAGATCGCCGGTCGTGCGCATCCGCACCCGGTGGCTGCCGGGGTAGTACGCCTTGTGGTCGTCGCCTTCGAACGCGACGGTCCGGGGGCGAAGTCCGATCGACTCCGCCTCCGCGTCCCGGAGCCCGGTTCGGGCGACGACCATGTCGAAGACCTTCACGACCTGGGTGCCGAGGCTGCCTGCGAAGCGCCGGCTCCCGCCGACTGCGTTCTCCCCGGCGACCCGGCCCTGCTTATGGGCGGTCGTCCCGAGTGGCAGGTAGACGTCGCCGAGGAGGCGGTGACCGGTGACCACGCAGTCGCCCGCAGCGAGCACGTCGGAGAGCCCGGTGCGCATCTCGGGGTCGACAGCGATCGCACCGCGGGCGCCGAGCCGTGCTCCCGCGCGGGCGGCGAGCTCGGCGTCGGGACGGACCCCGACCACCACGAGCACGATCCCTGAGCGGAAGGCCACGACGTCGCCGGTCGCGCTGCGAGCCCGGACCTCCAGGCAATCCCCCGACCGGGTCACGCCTTCGACGACCGTCGAGGTGTGCACCTCGACTCCGTGCTCGACGAGCTGGCGGCGGACGAGAGCGCCGATCGACGGGTCGACCGTCGGGAGAACCTCGGGAAGCTGCTCGAGCTGGGTGACGGCGAGGCCCCGGGTGACCAGCGCTTCGGCCATCTCGACGCCGATGTAGCCGGCTCCGACGATGACCGCGTTCGCCGGACGTCGCTCCTCCAGGGTTCTCACCACGGCGAAGGCGTCGTCCATGGAGTGGAGAAGGTGGCAGCCGTCTCCGGATCCGAGCGCCTCACTGCCCCTCAACCCGTCGATCGGCGGGCGGACCGGGAGGGCGCCGGTCGCGACCACGAGGGCGTCGTACGCGAGCTTCTCCTCGGCGCCGTCGGGCTGGCGGAGGAGGAGCTCGTGGTCGGCGACATCGATCCTTCGGGCGACGGTGTCGAGGCGCAGCGTCACGCCCGTCGCCTCGAGATCGGCGATCGTCCGGTGCGCGAGCGACCGCCAGTCCGGCACCTCTCCGGAGACGTGGTAGGGGATGCCGCAGATGGAGAAGTTCGGATAGCGGTCGGCGACGACGACCGTGACGGCGACACTTGGATCGAGCTCCCGAGCGCGCAGCGCTGCGCTGATCCCCGCATCGCTTCCTCCCACGGCCACGAGATGCATTCAGCCTCCTGATCCCCGGGATGCGCCCGAGCACCCGTCCGAAGGGGTCCGCCGAGAGCCGGTCATGGGCAATTCCCCGTCCCGCCGGACGCCGTCCCGCCCTGCGGATAGCGCCGGCGGGCCCACAGGGCGACGTAGACGAGCGAGACGAGAACCGGCACCTCGATGAGCGGCCCGACGACACCCGCGAGCGCTTCGCCCGAGGTGACGCCGAACACGCCGATGCACACGGCGATCGCAAGCTCGAAGTTGTTGCCGGCGGCGGTGAACGCGAGCGTCGCGGTCCGCTCGTACGGGAGGTGGAGCCCCCGGCCCAGCGCGAACGAGCCGAACCACATGACCGCGAAGTACCCGAGCAGCGGAAGGGCGATGCGGACCACGTCGCCAGGACGTGCGGTGATCGTGCGGCCCTGGAGGGCGAAGAGGATCACGATCGTGTAGAGCAGGCCGTAGAGGGCGAACGGGCCGAGCCGGGGAAGGAGTCTCCCCTCGTACCACGCGCGGCCTTTCCGGCGCTCCAGGATCGTCCGCGTGAGGTACCCGGCGACGAGCGGAGCCCCCAAGAAGATCGCGACGGTCTCGGCGATGGTGCCCACCGAGACGTGCAGGCCGACCGTGGACAGCCCGAGCCATCCAGGAAGGACGCTGAGGTAGAAGTAGCCGAGGAGCGCGAAGGCCGCGATCTGGAACAACGAGTTGAGCGCGACGAGAACGGCAGCCGTCTCGCGGTCGCCGCCCGAGAGGTCGTTCCAGATCAGCACCATGGCGATGCAGCGGGCCAACCCCACGATGATGAGCCCGGTGCGGTACGCGGGGAGGTCCGGAAGCAGCAGCCACGCCAGGGTGAACATGACCGCAGGACCGACGACCCAGTTCAGGACCAAGGAGGACACGAGCATCCGCCGGTCGCGGGTCACCGCCGTGAGCCGCCCGTACCGGACCTTGGCGAGCACCGGATACATCATCACGAGCAGGCCGATGAAGATCGGCAACGACGTCCCCTGGGTCACCTGGATCGCGTCGAGGTGCCGGTTGAGGCTCGGCACCGCCCGCCCGAGGCCGATCCCGAGCCCCATGGCGCAGAGGATCCACACCGGCAGGAAACGGTCGACGAAGGAGAGCCGCCTCGTGACCCGCTGTTCGGGAGCGGACCCGTCCGGCTGCGGCTCTTCCGAGGACGCCCGGAGCGGTCGCGCGGTCGTGACGTCCCCGGCGGCTCGAGTCCCCGACGGCACTACCGGGCTCCGTCGATCATGTGGGCACGCAACGAGCTAGGGCGTCGCGACGTGCAGGTCGCCGCACGTGGCGAAGTCGCCGCAGCCGGGGCGCACCTTGGCGGGCCCGGTGTCGAAGAGCTCCGAGGAAAAGGGCGCCGCCGCGTCGAGGTCGGCGACGCTCGGGGCAAGCTGCACACGCGGCATGGTGGTCTCCCGCTACCATTGACGATGGTCAATGCATCGACGCTAAATGATACATTGGCATTTGTCAATGGGAGGAGGGCGACGGTGAAGCGCAGCCCGACGATCGAGGCCGCCGAGGACGTCTGCTGTCCTTCGATCCTCCAAGCGCCCCTCGACGTGAACGACGCGCACGAGCTGGCTCGCGGTTTCCAGGCCCTGGCGGACCCCGTCCGGCTGCGGGTCCTGTCCATGCTCGCGGACGCTCCCCGAGGAGAGGTCTGCGTGTGCGACTTCGTCGGGCCCCTCGGCAAGTCTCAGCCGACCGTCTCCCACCACCTGAAGATCCTGGCGGAGGCCGGTCTCGTCCACGGCGAGCGACGGGGGAAGTGGGTCTGGTACTCGCTCGACCGGACCCGCCTCACCGATCTCCGGGCGGCGATCGGCTCCTGACGCACGAGGAGCACTGCCCCGGTACCGAGGACCCGCACGAACCGACCCGCCTCGGGGCGCGATGCGCCCAGGCGCGCGTCGCGCCACCCCCGCCAGGTGCGCGGCGGCCTCGCGGGTCGTCCCCGGTCATGCGACGACGAGCAACGCGACCCCCGCGCACACCACGAAGGCTGCGACGACGCGCCGGCGCGCCGAGCCCTCGTGGAGGAGCACCGCCCCGAGAAGCGCCCCGACCAGCGCGCTCGTCTCGCGCAACGCCGAGACGACGCCGAGGGCGAGCCGCGTCTGGGCCCACAAGACTGCGCCGTAGGTGGCGACCGACAGAGCGCCGCCGAGGACCCCGCGCAGCCATTCCCTCGGCAGCGCCCTCGGCAGCGCCCCCGGCACGCGTCGTCGCCACGAGGCGAGCCCCGCGACGACGATGCACGACTCGATCACGAAGAGCGCACCCGCATAGCCGACGGTGTCGTGGGCGTGGCGGATCCCGAGCCCGTC
>JAKAOD010000173.1 GCA_021823365.1 Actinomycetes bacterium
CGCTGAGGGAGGTCCGCCGCGGGAAGGCGCAGGAGAGCGCCGCCTCGCTCCGCCCGGCTGCCACCGACGCAACGATCCGCGCGGGCGTCGAGCGGTGCGTCTTCGTCGACGCCTCCCGCTCGACCGAGGACTACGTGACCGGTCGGTCCACCCCGGGCCGCCGGCTCGTCACCGACATCTTCTACCCGACCTTCGCCCGCGCCCGAGCGGCTCGGCGAGCCGGGCCTGGCGCGCCGGCAGGAGCGCTCGCGGTGCCCGGCGCGGTCCAGGGGGCGACTCCCGCCTACGGGCGGGGCCCGTTCCCCGCCGTCTTCTTCCTCGGCGGCTACGGGCTCGACCCGCCGAGGTACGCGAAGCTGCTCGAGCGCTGGGTCGCCTCGGGCCTGGTCGTCGTGGCGCCGGAGCCGCCCGACGCCAGCGCCGCCGCCTATGCGGCGGTCCACGGCAGCTCGGCCGACGAGGCGGACATCCCGAACGAGCCCGGCGACATCACCTTCGTCACGCGCCGGGTGCTCGGCGACGTGGCGGCGACGGGGCACGGATGCCCGGTGCTGCGCGGCCTCATCGATCCGAACGAGCTCGGCCTCGCCGGCCAGTCCGACGGCGGGACGGCTGTCGGGATGCTCGCATTCGACCAGGGGGACGTGCCCGGCACCGCCACGAGCTACCGCTCGCTCGCGGGAGGGCTCGACTATCGGGCCGTGGCGATCATGTCGGGCCAGGCGTGGGGCAACGACCCCTACGCGGCGAGCGCGTCGAGCCCGCCGCTGCTCGCCGTGCAGAGCGCCACCGACGAGTGCAACCCGCCCCAGGAGTCCGTCGACCTCTACTCCGCGCTCGCCGAGCCCCGACGCTGGTTCCTCGCGATACGCCGGGCGGACCACCTCACGCCCTACGAGGGTCAGGACGTCCCCGCCTTCGACGTCGTCGCGCGGGTGACGACGGCGTTCTTCGCCGCGGCCCTGGGTGGCCGGCCCGTCCAGCAGGCGCTCTCGGCGGTCGACGTGCCGGCATAGGTCGGGGCGCTCGCCTCCGGCGCCCACCTGCCATCCTGGATGGACGTGAGCACCGCCGAGAAGGCCTCTGCCTGCTACAAGACCTGATGGGCGCCTACCTCGACCACGCGGCGACGACGCCGATGCGCGCCGAGGCGATCGAGGCGATGCTGCCCTTCCTCGCGGAGAGCTTTGCCAATCCCTCGGGGGCGCACGCCGCCGCGAGGCGGGCGCGCCGCGCCCTCGACGCGGCGCGCGAGGAGCTCGCCGCGCTGCTCCGCTGCGCGCCCGCGGAGGTCGTGTTCACCTCGGGAGGCACTGAGGCCGACAACCTGGCCGTTCTTGGGACAGTCGCCGGCCGGCCGGGGCCGGTCCTCGTGAGCGCCGTCGAGCACCGTGCGGTGCTCGCGCCCGCCCTCGCAGCCGGGGCCGAGCTCGTCGGCGTGAGCGGCGACGGCGTGGTCGAGCCAGAGGTGCTCGCCGCCGCGCTCGACGTCTCCGTGGCGAGGGGAGCGGCGCCGACGCTCGTGTCAGTGATGCTCGTCAACAGCGAGGTCGGCGTCGTCCAGCCCGTCGCGGAGCTCGCGGAGGTCGTCCGCGAGCACGCCCCCGACGCGCTGTTCCACACCGACGCCGTCCAAGCCTTCACCTGGCTCGACGTCGCGGCGCTGACCGCCGGCTGCGACCTCGTCTCGCTCTCGGGCCACAAGATCCAGGGCCCGAAGGGGATCGGCGCGCTCGTCGTCCGCGAGCGCGCCGCCAGGGTGCTGAGGCCGGTCCTCCACGGCGGCGGCCAGGAGCGCGAGCTCAGGCCCGGCACGCAGAACGTCGGCGCCGCCGCCGCCATGGCCGTCGCCGCCCGCCTCGCGGCGCTCGAGCGCGACGAGGTCGTCCACCGCGTCGCCGGCCTGCGGGACCGCCTCGCCGACGGCCTCGCCGCCTCCGTGGGGGCCCTCGAGCCCGCCCCTCGCCGGCTCCGGGTCGCCGGGAGCTGCCACCTTCGCTTCCCCGGCGTCGTCGGCGAGGAGCTGCTGCTCCTCGCCGACGCTGCTGCTGTCGCCGCCTCGACGGGCTCGGCGTGCGCGAGCGGGGCGCGCGAGCCGAGCCACGTGCTGCTCGCGATGGGGTGGGGCACGCGCGAGGCGCGTGAAGCGGTCCGCTTCTCGCTCGGCCCGACGACGACCGACGCGGAGGTGGATCTCGCCCTCGAGGTCGTCGCCGATGCCGTGACGAGGTTGCGCCGGGCGGCCTGAGGCGACGGCGTCGGAGGGGGCGCGCAGCCCGCTGGCAGACTGTCGCGGTGCGCGTGCTCGTCGCGATGTCTGGAGGAGTGGACTCCTCCGTCGCCGCCGCCCTGCTCGCCCGCGCGGGCCACGAGGTCGTCGGGGCGACCTTGAAGCTCTGGGGCGGGGACGTCGGCTCGGGGTGCTGCTCGGCGGCCGACGTCCGCGACGCGCGGGCCGTCGCCGACCGCCTCGGGATCGACCACCACGTGTTCAACTTCGTCGAGGAGTTCGAGGCGTCGGTCGTGGCGCCCTACGTCGCGGCGCACGCCGCCGGAAGGACGCCGAACCCCTGCATCGAGTGCAACCGGCACCTCAAGTTCGCCGCCCTCCTCCGTCGGGCGCTCCGGCTCGGCTTCGACGCCCTCGCCACCGGCCACCACGCGCGGCTCGGCGCCGCGCCGGGCCGGCGCCCCCGGCTGCTTCGTGGCCGTGACCCGGAGAAGGACCAGTCCTACGTGCTCGCGACGCTGACCGCCGCCGAGCTTTCGAGGATCCTCCTGCCCATCGGCGAGCTCACCAAGGCCGAGGTCCGAAGGATCGCGGCCGACCTGGCTCTCGTGACCGCCGCCAAGCCCGACAGCCAGGACGTCTGCTTCGTCGCGCGGCGCGCCGACCCCGGCTCCGGCGCGCCGAGAGGATCCGGCGGCCGCGGCGCATTCCTCGGCGAGCGGATTCCCCTGCATCGCGGCCGCGCCGTCTCGGTCGCCACCGGGGAGCTGCTGGGCGAGGTCGAGGCCGTCGAGCTCGTCACTGTCGGCCAGCGTCACGGGCTCCCCGGGGGCGGCACGGCGAGGCGCTACGTGCTTCGAGTCGACGTCGCCTCCGGCACCGTCCTCGTCGGCGGCGAGGAGGACCTCACCGTCGAGGAGGTGACCCTGGACCGGCGGACCTGGGTCGGCGACCCCCTGCCGGTCGGGGCGGGATGCCTCGTGCAGTCGAGCGCCCACGGACGCCCGCTGCGGGCGCGGGTGAGCGACGCCGGGGTCCGCTTCCTCGAGCCGTCCCGGAGGATCGCCCCCGGCCAGCTCGTGGCCTGCTACGTGGGCGACGAGGTCGTCGGCTCGGGCGTCGCGTGCTGAGCGGCGTCCCGTGACCGCCCCTGCGCCCGACCCCGCGGCTCGTGCCCGGGAGCTGCGCCGGCTGATCGCCTACCACGCCGAGCGGTACTTCCGTGACGACGCGCCGGAGATCCCCGACGCCGACTACGACGCGCTCGCCGCCGAGCTGCGCGCGATCGAGGAAGCCCATCCTGAGGTGGCGTCGCCATCCTCGCCGTCGGTCCTGGTCGGCGCCGCGCCGTCGCAGGCCTTTGCCGAGGTTCGCCACGCCGTGCCGATGATGAGCCTCGACAACGCCTTCAGTCTCGAGGAGCTCGAGGCCTGGGGCGAGCGGCTGGCCCGTCTGCTCGACGCGGCCGGCGGCGGTGGCGCCCCGGCACCGGTGTCGCCCGACGAGGTCCGTCTCGTGTGCGAGCCGAAGATCGACGGCCTCGCCTGCTCGCTCCGATACGAGGCCGGTCGCCTCGTGCAGGCGGCGACGCGGGGCAATGGGACGGTCGGCGAGGACGTGACGGCGAACGTCCGGACGGTCCGCGACGTGCCCGGGCAGCTGGCCCTCCTCCCTGAGGACGTGCCGGCGGTGCTCGAGGTGCGCGGCGAGGTCTACATCGCCCTCGCCGACTTCGACGAGCTCAACCGCCGCCAGGCGGCAGCCGGCGAGCGCGCCTTTGCGAACCCGCGCAACTCGGCGGCCGGGTCGCTCCGCCAGAAGGACCCCAAGGTGACGGCGACGCGCCCGCTCAGCTTTTGGGGCTACCAGCTCGGCGAGGTGGACGGCGGCGTCGCCGGGCCGGATGGAGCGGCGTTGCGGACGCACCGGGACTGCCTCGAGCTCATCCGTCGTGCCGGCCTCCCGGTCAATCCCGAGGTCGTCGCCGTCACCGGCCTCGAGCGCGCCTACGCCGCCTGCCGGACGGTCGAGCAGCGGCGCCACGACCTCGGCTACGAGGTCGACGGCGTAGTCGTCAAGGTCGACGACCTGGCCCTCAGGGCGGCGCTCGGCTCGACGTCGCACGCGCCGCGCTGGGCCATCGCCTACAAGTTCCCGCCCGAGGAGCGCACGACCCTGCTCGAGGACATCCTCGTCTCGATCGGCCGAACCGGGAGGGCGACGCCCTTCGCCAAGCTGGCGCCCGTCGTCGTCTCCGGCTCGACGGTCTCGCTCGCCACCTTGCACAACGAGGACCAGGTCCGGGCCAAGGACGTCCGCCCGGGCGACACGGTGGTCGTCCGCAAGGCGGGGGACGTCATCCCCGAGGTCCGCGTCCCGATCCTCTCGGCGCGCCGCCCGGACAGCGCGCCCTGGAGCTTTCCGAGGACCTGCCCGGCCTGCGGCGCTCCGCTCGTCCGCCTCGAGGGCGAGAGCGACACCTACTGCGTGAACGCCGACTGCCCGGCCCAGCGGGTCCAGCGGATCGTCCACTTCGGCTCGCGCTCGGCGATGGACGTCGAGGGCCTCGGGGAGCAGCGAGTGACGCAGCTCGTCGGGCTCGGGTTGCTGCGCGACGTGGCCGACCTCTACGACCTCGAGGCGGCCCGCCTGGCCGGGCTCGACGGCTTCGGCAAGCTCTCGGCGGCCAACCTGCTCGGCGCTCTCGAGGCATCGAAGGGGCGCGGGCTTGCCCGCATGCTCGTCGCGCTGTCGATCCGCCATGTCGGGCCGGTCGTCGCCTCCCTCCTCGCCGGCGCCTTCGACGACCTCGACGACCTGCGTCGAGCGGCCGAGCAGCAGCTCGCGGCGATCGACGGCGTCGGTCCGACGATCGCCGCGAGCATCGTGGCGTTCTTCTCGCTGCCGGCAAATGCCGAGCTCGTCGAGCGGCTGCGGGCCTCCGGCGTCTCGCTCGCCTCGGACCGGCCCCGCGGAGCGCCCGCGCTGCGCCAGACGCTGGCCGGTCGCTCGGTCGTGGTCACCGGCACCCTCGAGCGCTTCAGCCGCGAGGAGGCCGGATCGGCGATCGCCGCACGGGGTGGCAAGTCGCCCGGATCGGTGTCGGCGAAGACCTTCGCCCTGGTCGTCGGCTCCGACCCCGGCGCCGCCAAGCTCTCGAAAGCCGAGGCAGCAGGCGTGCGCGTCCTCGACGAGGAGGGCTTCGCCCACCTGCTCGAGACCGGCGAGCTGATGTAGCAGCAGCGCTCGTTCACCCACCAGCCACACAGGCAACTTCTTCAACGCCTGCAACTCTGGCAACATGGTTGGTGACCATGGAGCGGCGATGACGGCCATCACCGAGCAGCTCGGGCGCGTGCTCGCCGAGCGCTACCGGCTGGACGCCGGGATCGGCACGGGCACCTCGGCCCACGTCTACGAGGCGTTCGACCTGAGGCTCGAGCGACGCGTCGCCGTGAAGGTCCTGCACCCCGGGCTCTCAGGGGACGAGCGCTTCCTCCGGCGCCTCGAGGCCGAGGCGAGGGCGGTCGCCGCCCTGAGCCACCCGAACGTGCTCCAGCTCTACGACTGGGGCGAGGGGGACGACGGACCCTTCCTCGTCCTCGAGTACCTCGGCGGCGGGAGCCTCCAGGACCTGCTCGACGCCGGAGGGCTCCTCGACCCGGCGCAGGCCGCCGCCGTCGGGGCGCAGGCGGCTCGCGGTCTCGCCTATGCGCACCGGCGCGGCTTCGTCCACCGCGACGTGAAGCCTGCGAACCTGCTCCTCGACGAGGACGGCCATCTCCGCGTCGCGGACTTCGGCCTCGCCCGGGCGCTCTCGGAGGCGGCGTGGACCGAGCCGGTCGGCGCGCTCACGGGCACCGCCCGCTACGCCTCGCCGGAGATCGCCGAGGGTCGGCCGCCCGACGACCGCTCCGACGTGTACTCGCTCGCCCTCGTCCTCTACGAGGCCGTCGTCGGTCGTGTCCCCTTCGCCGCCGACACGACGTACGCCACGTTGATGGCGCGTGTCGGCAGCCTGCTCCCGATGGCTCCCGAGCTCGGGCCGCTCGGACCGATCCTCGCCTCGGCGGCGATCCCCGAGCCCCTCGCCCGCCTCGCGGCGAGCGAGCTTGCCGACAGCCTCGAGCTCCTCGCCCACCAGCTCCCCACCCCCCGGCCCCTGCCGCCGCCCGGCCGCGACGGGGGACGCAGCGCCGCCGGCGGCTCGATCGGGCACGGCCGGCCCGCCGGGCACGGCGGGCGGGCCGATGGGGCTGGGCGCGGAGACGCCGGACCTGATGGTGCCGGACGCCGCCGTGCCGGAATACGCGGTTCAGGGCCTTACGGCCCCGCGTCTCACGGCCCCGCATCCTGCGGCGCCGCATTCCGCGGCACCAGACCCGGTGGCCC
>JAKAOD010000174.1 GCA_021823365.1 Actinomycetes bacterium
TCGGTGCCGAAGGCGCCCCGGACGCCGACGACGCTGCCGACCGGGCTCGCCGACAGGGCGTGGCTCACTGCACCGACGTCGCGCACCGTGTGGTGGAGCGCCGGTCCTTCGCCGGGCGCGCCGCTGATCGAGATCGCCACCTCGCCGACCCCGAACGCGGTGAGCATGTTGAACTGCCCGGCGCGGTACGCGAGCGGTTCCCCACCCGTCGGCTCGAGCTCCAGGGCGACGACGTCACCGGCGAGGCGCGTGCGCGCGACGACCCGGTGGGGGAGCGGGCGCAGGTCCGAAGAGGTGCTCACGGGGCTGCTCCGGGCCGCTTCACGCTGCTCTCCTTCGCGGCGTCACGTCGTCTCTCCCTTGCTGTAGACGTCGAGCAGAGCGAGGCGCGTCGACTGGAGCCGGTCGAGGATGACGGCCGTCAGCCGCTTCACGAGCTCGTAGCCGAAAGCGGGGTCGGCGTCGGCCTTGCCGCGCAGGCAGGCGCCGTCGACGGCGATCGCGCCGACCGGCTGGAGGGCGCGCGCGTCGAAGTGCCAGCGGTAGGGCGGGAACAGCCAGGACCAGCCGACGACATCGTTGGCCTCGAGCGTCGCGACGACCAGCGTTCCGGCGCCCGGCGCGCTCACCTCGAGCTCGACACGCCCCCGGCGCAACAGGTAGAGGGTGTTCGCCGCGCTGCCCTCGGCGAAGAGCAGCTCCCCGGCGTCGAAGGCGACGTTGTGCGAGCAGCCCGCGACGAGCTCCGCGGTGTCGCCCGGGAGCCCGGCGAAGAGCGGGTGGGCCGCGACGAGCGCGGCGATCGTGGTTGGCACGTCAGCTCCCCCCTCTCCGGCCGCGGCGCGCCCCGTCTGAGCGCCGGATGGCCGCCGCTTCCTCCGTGATGTCGATGCCGACCGGGCACCAGGTGATGCAGCGCCCGCACCCGACGCATCCCGACGTGCCGAACTGGTCCCACCACGTCGAGAGCTTGTGGGTCATCCACTGCCGGTAGCGGGACATCGTCGACGTCCTCACCGGCCCACCGTGGAGGTAGGAGTGGGCGAGATCGAAGCAGGAGGACCAGCTCCTGCGGCGCTCCAGAGCGCCGGCGACGTCGCTCGCGTCCTCGACCGTGCTGCAGAAGCAGGTCGGGCAGACGAGCGTGCAGTTGCCGCAGGCGAGGCAGCGCTCGGCGACGTCGTCGAGGCGCGGGTGGTCGACGTTGCGGGCGAGCAGGGCCGCGAGCCCTGCCGTGTCGAGCACCCGGCCCATGCTCGCCCTGGCCCGCTCGAGCAGCGCGGCGCGTGCCACGGCGTCGGCCTCCTCCGCGGCGCGACCTGGGAGCGAGGCGAGGACTTCGGCGCCGGCCTCGGAGCCGGCACGCGCGAGGAAGCGGTGGCCACGCCCGTCGCCGCCGAGCTCGGTGAGCGCGAGGTCGAAGCCGCTCCCAGCCCACGGCCCGGTCCCCATCGAATCGCAGAAGCACGTCCCCGACGGCGTGGCGCACTCGACGACGGCGAGGAAGGCGCCCTTTCGCCGCTCCAGGAACTGCGGATCGCCTGCCCCGTCGGCGCCGAGGACGCGCTCGAGCACGCCGAGCGCCGCCGCCTCGCACGGCCTGGCCCCGACGAGCGCGATCGGGCGTGGCGTCGCCGCGCCGTTGCCGTCGTCGGAGGCGCCGTCCTCGAAGGCCACTTCGCCGTCGGAGACCCGTGCCCTCCAGACGACCGAGCGTGCCGGGAAGACCTCACGCTTCGGCGAGCTCGGTCCGACCGCCCAGGCGAAGAAGGCGTCGTCGTCGGTGTGCTCGAGCTGGTAGGAGCCGGGCGCCTGGGCGTCGTGCCAGCCGCGAGGCAGGTCGGCGACGGAGGAGATCTCGCCGTGGACGACGGCGCCGTCGCGCACCACAGGTCCGAGGGTGCGGTACCCGCGCTCGGCGAGGATCTCGAGGAGAGCGCCGAGGTCGTCGGCGTCGATCGCTGCGGCGCGGGCCGCGTCGATTTCGGTCGGGACGGTGGCTATGGCCCGAGTCTCCGCGCGCGAAGGTGCGCCGACCTAGGGTCGAAGGTCCCGAGCGGCGGGGATGCTCCAGGTGAGGCGGGTGCCGCCCCCGTGCCTGGCCGCGACCTCGAAGGCCCCGCCGAGGGCTTTGGCACGATCCGCCATGTTTTTCAGGCCGCGACCGGACAGGTCGTGGTCCTCGGCGATCCCGGTGCCGTCGTCCT
This sequence comes from Actinomycetes bacterium, assembly GCA_021823365.1. Next base: position 2,208 of record JAKAOD010000174.1, read on the forward strand.
CGACGACGAGGGTGACCAGGCCGGCGGTGACGACGAGCTCGACGGCGGCGTGACGCGCCCGTGCGTGGCGGGCGACGTTCGAGAGGGCCTCGCGCAAGGTCACGAGCAGCTCGTGGGCCGCCCCCTCGGCGAGCGCGGTGTCGACCGCCCCGGCGAAGCGGACCTCGGGCTCGAAGCCGAGGCTCCTCCTCACCTCGCTGCAGGTCTTGAGCACCCTGGCGCGGACTCCCTCGCGACTGCGTGGCGGGGTGTCGAGGGCGAAGATCGTCGTGCGCACCTGGCGGATCGTGTCGTCGAGCTCCGTGACCGCCGCCTCGAGGCGCGACCGGACGGTGTCGTCGCGAGCGAGCGGCAGCACGGACTGGAGGGCGAGGCCGGTCGCGAACAGGCGCTGGATCACCGAGTCGTGCAGGTCGCGGGCGATGCGCTCCCGCTCCTCGCTCAACAGCAGCTCCCCGATGCGTGCGTGGAGGCGTGCGTTGTCGATGGCGATGCCCGCCGCCGCGGCGAAGGCGACGACGAGCGCCTCGTCGTGCTCGCTGAACTCGCCGGCGGAGCGCTTCTCGGTGAGGTAGAGGTTGCCGTACACGACGCCGCGCACCGAGATCGGCACCCCGAGGAACGAGCGCGCGGCGGGATGCCCCGGCGGGACGCCGACCGAGTCGGGATGCGTCGAGATGTCGGCGACGCGGATGGGGCGGGGGTCGAGGACGAGCAGCCCGAGGACCCCGGCGCCCTCCGGGAGCTGGCCGATCTCCGCCGCCGTCTCGGGGCCGATCCCGGAGTACACGAACTTGGCGAGGCCCTTGCCATCCTCGTCGAGCACCCCGAGGGCGCCGTAGCGGGCGTCGGTGAGCCGGCAGGCCTCCTCGACCAGGCGGCGCAGCACGCCCTCGAGGTCGAGGTCGGACTCGACGACGAGCACGGCGTCGAGCAGCGCCTGCAGCTGATCCGGGTCCCGGATCTCGCGGTAGAGCACGCCGACATCCTGTCATCTCGCCTGCACGTCGGCCGAGGGTGCAGACTTGGGGCGTGGTGCGTGTGTTCCTCCTCGACGACCACGCCGTCGTGCGCGAAGGCGTGCGGCGGCTGCTCGAGACCGACGGCGACCTCGTCGTCGTCGGCGAGGCGGGGACGGCGGCCGAGGCGCTGGCGACGGTGGAGCAGGTCGAGCCCGACGTCGCGGTGCTCGACGTCCGTCTCCCCGACGGGGACGGGATCGAGGTCTGCCGGGAGCTCCGCTCCCGCCACCCTCGCCTCGCCTGTCTCATGCTCACCTCCTTCGCCGACGACGAGGCGTTGGCGCAAGCCGTGCTCGCCGGCGCCGCCGGCTACGTCCTCAAGCAGATCCAGGGCAGCGAGCTCGTCGCGTCGATCCGCGCCGTCGCCGCCGGCCACTCCTTGATCGACTCCGAGACGACGCGGCGGGTGCTCGGAGAGCTGCGCCGGGCGAACGCCGAGCGCGAAGGGGTCGAGCGTCTCACTCATCGTGAGCGGGAGATCCTCGAGCTGATCGCCAGCGGCAAGACCAACCGCGAGATCGGCGCCGAGCTCTTCCTCGCCGAGAAGACGGTGAAGAACTACGTCTCCAACCTGCTCGCCAAGCTCGGCATGGGCCGGCGGTCGGAGGCGGCGGCCTATGCCGCGCGCCTCGCCGAGCGCCGCGCCCAGACCGGCTGGCACGGCGAGTAGGGCCGCGTCGCGAGCAGGGACCCGCCGAGGACGAGGACGAAGCCGAGCGCCGTCGACCAGGCGAAGGGCTCGTGGAGGACCGTGACGCCGGCAAGCACCGCGACGGCCGGGTTGACGTAGGTCACCACCGTCGCCCGAGCCGGTCCGACCTCCGCGATGAGCGCGAAGAAGACGAGGAACGCCGTCGCGGTGCACAGCACGCCCAGGCCGGCGATCGAGAGCAGGACGTCCGCCGAGGGCACCCTCGAGGGCAGCTCGAGCGCGGCGAAGGGGGCGTAGAACAGGGCACAGCCGAGCAGCGAAGCGACGACCACCCCGACGCTCGGCAGGTCGGCGAGGTGCCGGTGGAAGATCCACGGCCCGAGGCTGTAGCCGACGACGACCGCGAGCAGCTCGGCGACGGCGCCGAGGTCGGTGCTGTGGACGTCGAGGCCGACGAGGACGGCGACGCCGCCGGCCCCGGTGGCGAGCCCGGCGAGGCGAGCCGGCCCGAGGCGCTCTCTCGCCCCGGTCGTGCGCGCGAGGACGGCGCCGAGGATCGGCACCGCGGCGACGACGAGGGCCGAGAGCGAGCTCGGGAGGCGCTGCTCCGCCGAGGCGAGGAGATACCAGGGCACGAGCAGCTCGACGACGGTGTAGGCGAGCAGCGGCTTCCAGCGGGCGAGGACCGGCGCGAGCTCGCGGTGGGCGAGGGCGACCGGCAGCAGGATGAGCGCGCCGAGCGAGGTCCGGCCACAGACGAGCACGGCGGGGGTGACGCCGCCGGTCGCCACCTTGATCAACAGGTACGGGACGCCCCAGATGGCGCCGAGCGCGCCGAACAGCGTCCAGCCGTTGCGGCTCATGGTCCGGTCTCCGCGCGAACGCTCGGGCGGGGCCACGGACGTGCAGTCTCGCGCCCGCCGCGCGGGGGCCGCCGCCGGCGGGCGGCCTCTTCAGGTCAGGGCGTCGATTCCCGCTCCCGCGGGTCGAGGACGCTCCGGCGCCGCACCCGCAGCTCGCCGGGGACGAGGCGCCCGAGCCCGGTCGCGGCGCTCAGCAGGAACAGCGCCGCGACGCCAGCCGCGAGCGAGATCCACAGCACGTCGACCAGCTCAGCCATCGCTCCTCCTCGTCGAGCGCCGCCGGGTCCGGGGCCGGTTCCACCCGAAGTCACCGCGTTCCACGATGCCAGGGATCTGTTGGGATTCGGCGTGAGGGATGCGAGGAGACTGTTAGCGCCGGTCGGGCCGTGAGCGCCTGGCGCCCGCCAGGTGCCGGGTCGGCGCCGGCTCAGGAGTGCCAGCTGAAGGCGCCGGGGATCGCCGCTGTCGTGTCGAGGAGCATCTCGACCCAGGTCTTGCCAGGCGTGAGCCCGACCTCGGTGCCGTTCGCCGTGGTGAACGTCGTCGAGTCCGAGAGATCGGCGCGATGCCAGGTGACCGGGATCACCTTGCCGTTGCGGAAGACGTAGCCCTTCCCGCTCCCGGTCGTGACGCTCTCGACGTCGCCGCTCCCGCCGGGGCTCTCGGGGTAGGGGCCGAAGCGGTAGTGGACGATCTGGACGATCACGTTCGAGGTGGTGACGGGCTGGTTGGTCGCGGCGTCGACGTCGGGGGTGCCGGAGTACGTGTGGAGCCAGGTGCCCGAGGACGGCTGCCACTTCCAGACGACGTCGGTGCCGGCGGAGAAGTTGATCGAGATCGACGACGCCGGCTTGGCACTGGCGGGGATCGCCGAGGAGTACTGGAAGATAGGCGACGGCGGGGTCTTGAGGTTGGGGAACAGGCCCCACAGCGACTTCGTGCTCGTGTAGAGGTTGTCCGGGGGGACCCGGTTCGTGGTGCGATAGGCGGCGTTGGCGTAGTTGGTCAGCAGGTCGATCGACTTGAGCCACCGGAGGGACTCGGCGGTGCTCACGTCGGGTATGATGCCGCCCGCGAAGGCGAGCAGCGGCGTGCGGAACTCCGCCATGATGTGCCAGTCGACCCATCGCAGCGATCGCACCGGCCCGATCGTCGGTGCGTTCTCGCACTGGTACACGGCGACGTAGCGCATGATGCCGCCCTCTGCCGGGGTGTCGTAGACGACGTCCGCCTCGGACAGCCCGCTCTGGGGGCGTGCCCCGTTGGGCTCGTTGCCGATCTTCACCGCAAGTGCCGGCCGCTTCGGGACGACGCCTCCCGGAGCCGGGGTGTCGGTGAGCGGGCAGCGGTCGGCGGCGACGGCCGGCGCCGTCGAGGACGTCGACGAGGAGGGCACCGAGCCCGAGGTCGTCGAGGCGTGCTTGCCCGGGCTCTTCGAGCCGGTGAGCACGATCGCGAGGACGGCGGCGACGATCACGACGACGGCGACGGCCGCGACGAGGCGGGCGCGCGCCGGGTTGAGGCGTGCGAACGGTCCGGAGGGCTTGGCTGCTTTATGGGAGGGCACGGCCCCGGGAGGATAGCGGGTCGCCGCCCTGCGGTGGTGGCAATCGGGGCGCGTCTCAGCCGCCGACGAGGCGTGAGAACCAGCGTGCGCGCCTCGCCGGCCGGCCCGCCCGCTCCTCGACGCGGTCCGCCGAGCGCATCACCACCACGGCTGCGTTCACCCCGAGGAAGCGCAGCGGCTCCGGCTCCCAGCGCCGGGGGCGGCGACCGACCCAGGCGAGGCGGGTGAGGTCGGAGTCGGCGCCGGTGATCAGGTCCGCGAGCGTCCGTCCGGCGAGGTTCGTCGTCGAGACG